>JAEXPB010000424.1 GCA_023438965.1 Bacillota bacterium
GCCGGTACCAGGACCGGTGGATCAGGATCCACCACATCGAATAGGAGGGGATGCCGTTCATCCATTCCGGCAGCGGCGTTTCGTCGCGTATGAAGTCCAGGCTGCGCGGCACGGCGGCGTCCTGGCCGAAAACAGCCTGCACCGCCGCGGTTTCCGGATACATGTCGCCGATCCAGACCAGGCGGTCGCGCTTGATGCCATCCCACAGGTAATGCTGCAGATTGAGTTCCACGGTATCGGCACCGACCTGCCAGATCCGGTTCAGCAGCGGATCCGAACAGTTGAAGCTGCCTACGCGTTGACGCTCGGTCTGGAGGCGGACAGCCCGGACCGCCTTGATCTCCAGGCAGCCCGGATCATCCAGCAGATCGATCCGAACGAAACGGAATCCGGTATTGCCCAGTTCGGCCATACCCAGGAAGCTGACCTCGGTTGTGAAATCGCGAATGGCATGATCGTTGCTCGAGCCTTTTTCACCGATCTCGCTCATGGCTTCGCCGACCGATTCGCCAAAACGGATCCGGACGCGGGCATTATGGGTCTGGCCGCTGGACCAGGTCAGGATCTGGATGCCGCCCTGCAGTTCGCTGCCAAAATCAAGCAGCAGACCGGCTTGTCCGCCGGCATTGCGCAGGACGCAGGCGACGCCGGTTTTCAAGGAAATCTGGCCGCTGCGTTCCTGCAGCAAGGCAGCGGCATTCTCGACGTGCGCCGCTTCGCTGTCGGTCTGCCAGACAACCCGGTTTGGAATCTGGTAGCTGCGTGTGCGATCATCCTTTATCATCGGTCAAAGCCTCCCTGCAAATTCAAGCTCGTGATCATGCCGCCAGGTATCCTGTCGCTCCGCCGGCAGATTGATCCTCCCTCGATTATATGGTCTAATCAATGGAGAATACAGGCGTGATCATCCGCAGAGGTGGGGTGATCGTCCGTTCTGCCCGGCGGGAGGAGCTGCAGTGGGGAACCAGAGTGTCCGGTTGACCAGCCGCATTTTCCGGGACGGGGTTCCGGTTATGCTCAACCGTTATGCCTACGATCATTATGATGAGCTGCAAATGCATTGCCACGATTTTGTCGAGATCGCCTATGTCTGCCAGGGCAAGGGCCGCCATGTCTTTGGCGATAGGCAGCTGGCCGTCAGCCGGGGTGATCTGTTCATCATCAATGTCGACACGCCGCATTGCTTTTATCCCAATGACACCGCCAACACCGATGGATTGACTGTCTACAACTGCATGTTCCGGCCCGATTTCCCCCAGCAGCTGACAGTTGAAGCCACGATCATGCGCCAGATCACCCATCTTTTCCTTTATCAGTCCATTTACAGCGAAGAAACCGGCCATGCGCCGATCCTGCGGCTGGCTGGCCGCCCGCAGCTCGATGCCGAAGGCATCCTCGCGGATATGCTGCACGAGTATGGCGCAGCTGAGGCTGGATACATCGATATGCTCCGCTTGATGCTCGGTCAGCTCCTGATCATCCTTTACCGCGCCGCACAGCAGGATGATGCGGACAACGAAGAGCGCTGCCGCCGGCAGCTGATTGGCCAGGCGATCGATTTCCTGCAGGAAAATTACGCGGACAAGCTGAGCCTGGACCGGATCTCCCAGCAGGCTTATCTCAGCCGCAGCTATTTTTCCGCCTTGTTCCGGAAGACGACCGGCATCAGCGTTTTTGACTATATCCAGAAGCTGCGCATCGGCCAGGCCTGCCGTCTGCTGGCGGAGACCGGCGACAAGGTCACAGCCATTGCGTCGGCAGTCGGCTATTCGGATTACCGGTTTTTCAACCAGGTTTTCCGAAAACTGACCGGTGTGACCGCGCAAGAATATCGCCGGAAATATCAGAAATAACACATCGCAACCTACCCTGGCCAGACGGTTTATTTTGTTACAATTCGGGTTTGTTTTCTGGCTGGGCGCATGGGTCCCCCAGGCGTATGATTAGGATGAATAAGGCTGGAAACAGCTGTGTGCGGGGGTGTTCGACCATGTCTGATTCTTTCTGGGCCCGATTAACCTTGGCCGATGGACAGGTTCAGATCCAACCGGTTGCGGTTCAGTCCAACGGCGATGTCCTGACGGCGGTTCTGGCGCGGGACCGGGTGCCGGCCGGTGTCACCACAGTTGACTTCATGCCCGATTTCCTGACTGCTGCCGCCGGTTCAGACGGCTATCTGGTGGTATCCCATGGCCGGGCCTGGTCCGGCAGCCTGCTATGCCGCCTGCGGCCGCGGGCGGACACCGAGTTCGTTACTGCCCAGAGCATTCTGCCGATTCTCGGTTTCAAATGCGGTGAACGCTGCGTTGTCGCTATCGTCACCGGCCTGCCGCATGAGTTCTCAACCGTCGCCAGTGTCCGGGACAATCTGTACCGCATTTACCCGCGCTTCGATCTGGAGCAGGATCAGCCTTATGAAGACATCCGGGTGGAATATCACACCCTGAACGGCGCCGAAGCCGATTATTCCGGTATGGCCCGCCGCTACCGCCGCCATCTGCTCGAGCGGGGCATCTGCCAGCCGCTGAAGGATCGCCAAAACGCGGCTCTGGCCTATGCCGCGCAGGCGGTGGAGGTACGGATCAGGCTTGGTTGGAAGCCGGTGCCGCCGCCGCTGCTGGAGCAGACGCTGGCGACCGAGCCGCCGATGAAGGTGGCTATGACCTTCGCCCAGGTTGGTGAGCTGATGACCGAATTCAAGCGGCAGGGCATCGAGAAGGCCGAATTCTGCCTGGTCGGCTGGAACCAGAAAGGCCACGATGGCCGCTGGCCCCAGATTTTCCCGGTCGAGGAGGCCTTGGGCGGTGAAGCGGCGCTGCGGCAGCTGATCCGCCAGGCGCAAGACCTGGGGTATCAAATCGTCTGTCACACCAACAGCTCCGACGCTTACTCGATCGCCGATTGCTGGTCGGAAAAGGACATCATCAAAAGCCGCGACGGCAGCCTGTCCGCCAATTCCGTCTGGAGCGGCGGCCGGCAGTATAATCTGTGCCCGGCAGTGGCTCTGGCCAATGCCCGGCGCGATCTGCCCAAAGTCGCGGATCTGGGCTTCCGCGGTTTGCACTATATCGATGTCATTTCGATCTACCCTCCGCGCAAGTGCTATGACCCACACCATCCGCTGCATCGGGGCGAAGCGGCGCAATGCCTGCGCGAGATCATGGCCGTGGCCCGGGCCGAGTTCGGCGGTTTCGCTTCGGAAGGCGCTTTCGATTATTGCGCCGGCCAGCTGGATTATGCGCTGTATGTCTCTTTCAACCTGCTCGGTAAACAGCCGGACATCGCCGACGCAGTCATCCCGCTCTGGCAGCTGGTTTACCATGGCATCATCCTGAGCAATCCATCCGCCGAGACGGTCAATCCGATGGTCAAGAGCTGGCAGGCGCAATTGAAGCTGATCGAACACGGCGGTCGGCCGCTGATGTATTACTACTCGAAATTCGTCGGCGGCAACCGGACCAATTGGATGGGCAATGCCGACCTGACCTGCGAAACGCCGGAACAGCTGCGCGAGAGCGTCCGCCAGGTCCGCCAGGTTTACGACGAATTCCAGGCGATGGCCCATTTGCAGCTGGAATTCATGGATCAGCATGACTGGCTGACCGATACGGTTTGCCGGACTGCTTATTCCGACGGCAGCGCCTTTATCTGCAATTACGGCGAAACAGACTTCAGCTGGCAGGATCAGCTGATTCCGCCGCACGAATATCGGCAGGTCCGGCAGGCGTTTGTTTGACTGGCTGTAACCTGGGCCAGGATTGCCGCTGATTCGCCGGACGGTTGTGAACATTTGCTTGAGCCCCCGCGTCTAAAGGATATAGATTGGGGGTATGGTCATGAAAAAGAATTATTGGCGGGTCTTGATTGGGTTGCTTAGCCTGGCTTTGATTTTATCCGGCTGTTCGGCCGGCAAGCCAACCACTAAGCCCGTCTCTGTCCAGGGCGATAACCTGATGGCCGGTGTCCAGGCCGCCGCCTGGTCCAAGACGCCGACTGCGCCTGAGGCCCCAATGTTGCAGGCGATCAGCCGGTTTTCCGCAGCGCTGTGGCAAACATCAGCCGGTGCCAAAGATAATATGATGGTCTCGCCGCTGTCGGTTTTCCTGGCCCTGGCCATGACCGTGAACGGTGCGGACAATGAAACCAGGGCCGCCATGTTGCAAACCATCGCCGATCAAGGCATTACTCTGGATCAAGTTAATGAAGCCAGCCGCAATCTGATCGCTCTGCTGGCTAAGACAGACAGCAAGACCAGCCTGGCCATCGCCAACTCGATCTGGTTCCGGACCGGGTTCCAGCCGGACCAGGCCTTCCTGCAGCGTAACGCGGACTATTATGGCGCCGGCGCGCAGCGGCTGGATTTTGCCGCTGAGGCATCTGTCGGCATCATCAACGGCTGGGTGAAGGAAGCGACGCACGGCACGATCGAAAAAATCGTCGAAAAGATCCCGGCTTCAACGGTCATGTACCTGATTAACGCCGTTTACTTCAAATCCGACTGGCAAACGCCGTTTACCGCTAACGATACCCGTGAAGGCCCATTCCAGACAGTCCAGGGCTCCGTTCCGGTCAAATTCATGCATCGGACCGGCAAGATCAACTATTTCACCGGCAACGGCGCCGCCGGCATCGCCCTGCCCTATGACGCCAACGGCCAGTTCGTCTTTTTCGCCCTGCTGCCGGACGACGGCGTCACGCCGCGCACCTGGCTGGCCAAGCAGGAAACAGCCGGCCTTTTTGGCGCCATCAATAACCTGATGGCCCAGAAGTCAAATTTCACTGTCTCCTTGGCCCTGCCGAAATTCGAGGTCAGCTATGAGAATGTCCTCAACGATGAATTGACCGCACTGGGCATGGGCGTGGCCTTCGACAGCGCCCAGGCCGACTTCTCCCAATTGAATGCCCAGCACAGCCGCGGTCTCTACATCAGTGAAGTCAAGCACAAAACCTTCATCCGGGTCGACGAGAAGGGCACCGAAGCGGCGGCGGTCACTTCGGTCGCCATCGACGAAAGCGCCGTGATGGCCGATGTGACAATGACTTTCGACCGGCCTTTCCTGTACGGCATCATCGATCGGGCAACCGGACTGCCGCTTTTTGCCGGCATCATGGAAGACCCGTCAGCAAAATGAGGGTGACTGGATCAATCGATGCAGATAGCTGTCCAATCACTCCAGCGTCGCCGCTGACCGTTTCAATTCCTCAATGATCGCGATCTGCTGCGGGCAGACGGCTTCGCACTGGCCGCAGGCGATGCAGCTCGAGGCTTTGCCGCCTTCGCGGGTTTCCCAGGCATAGTTGCCGCGGGCACCCTTCAGGTTGTTGTAGACCAGGTAGTTATTCATGGCACCGAAGATGCGCGGGATCGCGACGCCTTGCGGGCAGGATTTCACGCAGTAGCGGCAATCGGTGCAGGGAATGCGCGGAATATCCTTGAGGGCCTGCCTGGCCTTGTCGATCACCGTGCGCTCCGATTCGTCCAGCGGCCGGAAGTCCTTCATATAGGACAGATTGTCCTTCATCTGGTCCAAGGTTGACATGCCGCTGAGCACCGTGATCAAACCGTCCAGCGAGGCGGCGAACCGGATCGCCCAGGATGACAGGGAAGCCTGCGGATTGGCGGCCTGGAAAATGCCGGCCACCGGCTGCGGCAGGTTCGACAGCGAGCCGCCTTTCACCGGTTCCATGATGATGATTGGCTTGTTGTGCCGGCGGGCGACTTCATAACACGGGCCGGATTCGATCGTGTTGCTGTCCCAGTCGGCATAATTGATCTGCAGCTGGACAAAATCGACCTCCGGATGCTGGTTGAGAATCTCTTCCAGAACAGCGGCCCGGTCATGGAACGAGAAGCCCAGATGGCGGATCCGGCCCAGGCGCTTCTGCTCCGCCAGGAAATCCCAGATACCGAAGCGGTCAAACGCGTCGGTGCGGTTGCCGCCCAGGTTGTGAAGCAGATAAAAGTCGAAATAGCCGGCGCCGGTTCGCTCCAGGGAAGTCCAGAACATCGCCTGCGCTTCGGCAGCCGTCTGCGGGCCCGCCCAGGCCGGGAGCTTGGTGGCCAGCTGGAAGCTCTCGCGCGGATAACGGTCTACCAGAGCCAACTTGATCGCTTTTTCCGATTTGCCGCCCAGATACCCGTAGGCCGTGTCGAAATAAGTAAAACCCTGGGCCAGGAACAGATCCACCATTTGCTTCGTCTGCTCAATATCCACTTCGTTACCCAGCATGGGCAGCCGCATCAGGCCGAACCCTAATTTTTTGATGTTTTCGCCAAGATAAGCCATTTTCATACCTCATTTCCAGGAACTTGCTGAAAACAGCCTACACCTTAGAGTTAGCTCTAGCGCAAGAGTAAATTGAAAGATACCTGTAAAATTAAAAGTATCGTCCGCTTGGTCCGAAAGCATCCGTCACGTGCCAATCACTAAACCGGCATCGTGTCAGATGAGTTCCCGACCGGACTGCAAGTCTTTGCGGACAATTACCTGGCTGTCGCCAGAACTGGTTGGGACGAATCCGCGGTTTAGAAACATGGCCAGCGGTCCATGATAGTTCTCCTCGACCGACGTGCAGTCGGCCGGACGCGGATAGGCTTCGGCCGTCCGGTAACCCCGGGCGGCGAGATCGGCGCAAGCCGCGTCGAGAAGCCGGCCGGCGATACCTCGGTTGCGATAGCCCTGGGCGATCGTAAAGCAGACGATCGCGCCGGCGTCCGGCTGCCCGATGGTCATGGCTGCCGGTGTGAAGACGCTCAGGCCGGGCAGGTTCGGCTTGCCGTCATAATGGCACCAACCGACCGGCAAACCGTCGGCATAAGCCAGGAGACCGGACATATGGCCGGCCAGAATCATCTGCCGGGCGATGTCCCGGTTCTGGGCAGCGGTCCGTTCCTTCCATTCCTGCTCGCTGGTGGCATGATAAAAACAACAATAGCATTCACATCCCCACTCCGGGTGTTCAGCGAAAGCGATCTGCTCGAAAAAGCGAAAAAAGTCATCGACGCGATCCGGCGTCAGCGGCTTGATTTCCAGGACCATAAGCGTCCTCCGTTGGCAGCATTGATTCGCAGGGGCGGCAACGATCGCCGGCGCCAGCAGCGAATCCACATCCAAAGATCAACCTGTCAGTCTTATCATTATACCATCCCGGCCGGTGAAATTATTACCGGCAGCGGGCGATGGCCTGCCAGAAGCCAAGGCAAGTGCTCTTTCTATACATTCACGCTGTTGTCGCCTATAATGATCTTGTCACAGCTGCCTTTTCGATCCGATTGTCGATGATCAGTCTGGAGGGAACAAGTATGCGGCATTTTTCAGTATATCCCCGGCATCTCTTTTATGTTTTGATCCTGATCAGCATTCTGCCGCTCGTGTCCCTGGCAGCTTGCGTCAATTCGCCGGCCGTCTCCACCGCGTCGACGGCGGCAACAGCATCCCCCGGCGGCACAACGGCCGCCGCGTCCGAGCGTGTTTTCACGACGACCGAACTGGCCGCTTACGACGGCCAAAACGGCAACAAAGCCTATATCGCCGTCGATGGCATCGTCTACGACGTCACAGCCGTCGCCCAATGGGCGAATAAGCTGCATGCCGGCAAATTCCGGGCCGGTAAGGACTATTCCGCAGAGATCAAAACGGCGCCGCATGGCGTCGAGAAGCTGGCCACTGCTGTCAGGATCGGCATACTGAAGAATTGACGCAAGGAGGTGATGCCCGATGACCGGACGAATCCTGGGTTGGCTGATCGTAACCGGCTATAGCCTGACGGTCCTGAATTACCTGCTCAAAGCCATCAATCGCCGCTGGGTCATGCCGCTGCCGAAGGAATCTGCCGGCCGCGCCAGATATCAGGCCTTCATGCGGCCGTTTATCCGGTACCACCGCTATTTCGCTTTTCTGACCGCGGCTGCCCTGATCACCCACTTCATCATCCAATATCTATCCTGGGGGTTTTATATCACCGGTCTGCTGGCTGGCACGCTGATGGTCCTGCAGGTGTTTCTCGGCGTCTACGGCACCTATTGGGCCAGAAACAAGCGCGGTTCCTGGCTTTATGTCCACCGGACCACCGCTGTCCTGCTCCTGGCAGCCATGGCGATCCATATTCTGTATGTCAGCCTTTCCCGACAGGGACTGCTGTTTTAGGAATCATTTACCGTTCACCTGACGATCATATAGCCATGCTATATTGAAAAAAAAGGGGTTCTTCTCCGGGAAAGGTCAGATGAACGACATGAAAATCAAAGGTTTGATAACCAAGAAAAGATATTCCGCCCTGGCGCTTGCCATCCTGCTGTTGATGACGCTGCCGGCCGGCTGCCAATCGGCCGGCACCCAGGCGACAGCCGGCACGGCGAAAGCAGCCGCGACGGCCGCCGCAGCCAGTTCCGGCACCGCAGCCGGCAATACGAGCGCCGCCGGCACGGTCAGCGCTGCGGCAACCAGTGCGGTTGACTATTCCAACAAGGATCTGGACGCGACCTGGAGCACGATCACGGCGACGATC
>JAEXPB010000439.1 GCA_023438965.1 Bacillota bacterium
CTTCAAGACAATGATAAGAATCAGAATATCCGGCCAATCAGCATTGCCAATGGGACAACCAGGGATTTCCAAAACCTTGATCAGGTTATCAACCGGCACATCCAGAACACGGAAATCATTCGTCGTGCGATCAATGAAAATAAGATATTTGTGGAACGTTATTTGAAAAGCAGGCATGGTTGCGGACTATTCAACCAATTGCGGCCCAAATACGATCCAAAACTATTCTGCGCCATACCTTTCAAGGTCAATGGGAACACAGCCAGCGGCGTCATCGGCATCTATTCTGATGATGAACATGCCTTCGACGACCGCGAGCTGGAAATGCTGGATGATTTAAGGCTGAGCATGACGAATGGCATCAATTCCATTTGTTCAATGGAACTGCGCGAAAACTTGAACAGCTCGCTGAAAAAGAGTTATAACGAGATTCACAGTCTATTGCTGCAGACCGTTTCATCTCTTTCCTCCGTGCTTGAGTTTCGTGATCCATATACCAGCGGTCATCAAAAGAACGTGACTAATCTGACAGTTTCAATTGCCCGGGAAATGGGCTTGAACAAAGAGGATCTGGAAACTGCCTTTGTGGCCGCGGCTTTGCATGATATTGGAAAAATCAGCGTACCCAGTGAAATACTGAGCAAGCCCGGCAAACTTTCGCAACATGAATTCGGCATTATTAAAGACCACTGCCAGGTTGGCTATGATATTCTCAAGGGTATAAACTTCCCCTGGCCTATTGCTAAAATCGTTTATCAGCACCACGACCGCCTGGATGGTTCCGGTTATCCCAATCATTTATTGAACCAAGATATTCATATTATAGCGCGAATAATCGCTGTAGCCGACACTGTCGACGCGATGGCCTCCCATCGCCCGTATCGAGCCGCCTTGGGCATAGAGTCGGCGTTAAAGGAGATCGACGCGATGCAAGGCATCAAATATGACGCGGCGGTTGTGCAAGCCTGCCATCATTTATTCAAGCACCAGTCCTATCAACTCTACCAGGATTAGCTTTTTCAGGCATCCTGATGATTTTCGGCTCAATGGCCTTGACCGGAGCAATCCATCGGTATATAATGAACATATATTCGTTTTTCCTTGGTCTTGATCGCGGCTTATTGATTCATCTTGCAGGCTGAAGGAGAACATCATGGCATTTAGTGACCATTTGAAAAATGCGGGTGTTGATGAAGACCGCATCCGCAGGATCACCGCTGTCAGGTATATTCAGGACAAAGCCCATCCCAAGCAGGACAACGCCAATTACATGGCCGCTGCGCTTCGGCTTTGCGAATCAGAATTGCCGGACGAGGTGCTCAGCGCCGTTATGTTTGACCGAGCTTGCTGCAAAGGCGGTTTCCGGCTAAAAAATGCACGCCAGTTTGCCCGGATCCATAAAGCGGCAACATTGCCGGACAAGTTGCGGGACCTGGCTCAAGTCCGCTATATGGGTCAGCCCTTTATAAATGAACAAGGCGATATCCAGACCAATGCCGTCGGCAGCCCAGCCGGTGTCCGAATGATTTGCCCATGCTGGCAACTGGGCGGAGCCACGCCGGTCGATGCTCCGATGCCGCTGTCCTATTGCCGTTGCTGCGGCGGTCATTTTCAATTCCATTACCAGATCGCCCTGGGCCTGAAGTTGCGGCTGAAGCAGGTCGTATCGTCCATGCTGAACAGCGAGGGCCGTCTGCCATGCGTTTTTATTTACGGGATCTTACCTGCTGAATGACCTGATGGATTAGTCGAAGCCTTGTAAACACCAGCCTGATTTGATTAAGGAGGATGTACCAGGATGAGTCTCGAAAATCGTGCCGAATTGGTCCGGATCATGACCCGTTTCGCCGCATCCGGCTGGGATCTGATCGATGCCCCGGCCAAAGCCTGGCTGGAGGGCCATGGTGACGTCAGACAGCTGATCGCAGCGATCGAGCAAGCTGATCGGGATTGCGGCAGCTGTGGCTGCGAGTTCGATCCATTATACAAGCGGGCGCTCCAGCTTCAGGAC
The DNA here is from genome assembly GCA_023438965.1 of Bacillota bacterium. GTDB lineage: Bacteria > Bacillota > Clostridia > Saccharofermentanales > UBA5734 > UBA8949. The sequence continues at coordinate 2,012 of JAEXPB010000439.1, forward strand.
AGCCTGTAAATCGAATTAAGGGAGTGTGATGATAATGTCCAGCCTGATCAATTTCGAGTTCCGTTCGCTGCCCGCGATGCGCATCATTGGTAAAGCGATCTGCCCCAAGATGGATATGCAAGACAATCCTATCCCGGCTTTCTGGAGCAAGTGCTTTACGGACGGTACTTTCAAGATCCTGACCGAATTGCCGGCTGAGCATGTGGATAAGGATTATGTCGGCTTCATGTGCGACTGGGATGGCAAGGATACTTTCACTTACATTTGCGGCATGCTTCTGGCGGCCGGCACACCGGTTCCGGCGGGCTTCGACTTCAAGGATGTTCCGGCTTCGACAGCCGCAGTTGGCTGGATTCGGGGACCGGAAAAAGAAAATTACCAAGCTGCCCATACCCTGACCCAGCAGGAACTGGAGAAGAAAGGTTATTGTTCTAATTCCGCCGCCGGCTGGTGCATGGAATATTATAATTGTCCCCGGTTCACCCAACCGCAGACCAATGGCGATGTCATCCTGGATTACTACATCCCCTGTCAGCCAGCTGCGGCTATGCCCTGAGCCGGACCGCCATGTGCGGCCGTTATGCCATTCTCGAGGAGGAGGCCATCCTCGAAATGCGCGAAATCATCAACCAGGTCAACAAGAATTATAAAGACCGGATCGGATTGGTCTCACACGGCGAAATTGCGCCGACCAATCTCGTTCCTGTTCTGCGCAGCCAGGATGACCAAGTCAAATTGGATGTTATGAAGTGGGGCTTCCCCCGCTGGGATCAGACGCCCGGCGTGATCATCAACGCCCGATCCGAGTCTGTACTGGAAAAGAAAATGTTCCGGGAGGCCTTCCTGGAAAGACGCGTGGTCATCCCCTCGTCCGGCTTTTTCGAATGGGATCACCGGCAGACCGGCAAACGGGACAAGTATTTCTTCTCCCTCTCCGGCCAGGTTTCCTATATGGCTGGGATTTATAGCATTTTCCCCATCGCTGGCGGCAACCGGCAGGAAAGTTTTGTCATCCTGACTTGCCCGGCAGGTCCATCGGTCGCCGAAATTCATGACCGGATGCCCTTGATCATGCCCAAATCCTATATCCGGACCTGGCTCGATCCCCGGGCCCAGAT
>JAEXPB010000300.1 GCA_023438965.1 Bacillota bacterium
CAAGAACGGCGCGCCGTCCGGTACAGCCGGCTTTGCCTATCGCCTGGAAGCGATCGAGATCGTGCTGGTGGCCAAGAATGGGCCGGCGCCGGGGCCGACGACCAAACCTTTCGTCGACAAATCGACCTTGCCGGCGGTCAAATACCAGAGCCATGTCCAGAATATCGGCTGGCAGGCCTGGATGAGCAACGGCGAGACCTCCGGCACCAGCGGTCAGAGTCTGCGCCTGGAAGCGATGCGCATCGCGGTCGAGCAAGTTGACGGCGGCGTGGAATACAAAACGCACGTCCAGAACCTCGGCTGGCTGGACTGGGTGGCCAATGGCGCGCTGAGCGGCACGGAAGGGCAGAGCCTGCGCCTGGAGGCGATCAACATCCGCCTGACCGGCAATGCGGCCCAGCTTTATGATATCTACTATCGGGTCCATGCGCAGCAGTTCGGCTGGATGGACTGGGCCAGGAATGGCGCCTCAGCCGGCACAGCCGGTTACGCGTATCGCCTGGAGGCGATCGAGATCGTGCTGGTGGAAAAAGGCGGACCGGCACCCGGACCGACGGCCAATCCGTTTACCGCAAAATAGCCATGAACTGCATCAAATCGTCATACCGGGCAGGTATGGTCGGGATTTGACGGGAGGACAGCATGAAAGCCAACCTTTACCCGGGCCGGGGAACCCTGCCGGACTGGAATGACCTGGATATCCGCCAGCGGGAACAGATGCCGGCGCACGCCTACCGGATCACATTCCCGGATCTGGCCTCCTGCCGGCATGCCTTGTCGGCCAACCGCCGTTATTTGTCACCCTATGTGATCAACCTGTCGGATGGCTGGGAATGCCGTCTCTACCCGGATATTTTGCAGTTGCCGGAAAACATCCTGTCTTTCCGTTCCGGCTTTGAACCGACATCGGTACCTGGCGGCATGACGGTCAATCCGGCGCCAACGACCGGCCGGACAGAAGCCTATCCATTTCCGGTCACACCGCCGCTGGTACCTTCCGCGCAGCCGGTGCTGGTCTACCGCCGTACCTGCCGGCTGCCGCTGCTTTGGGGCGGCTTGCGCAAGCGGCTGGTGCTGCAGGGGATTGGCGGCGCCGCGCATGTTTTTGCCAATGGCAAGCTCGCCGGCTACACGCAGGGCAGTTGCCTGCCGGCCGAATTCGATCTGACTGCCGTCCTGCATGACGGTGACAACGAGCTGTTTATCCTGGCGTACCCATACTGCACGGAAAGCTTTCTGGAACAACCCGATCCGGCCGGGCGCTTTGGCCTGATCCGCGAAATATACTGTGAAGCGACACCGCCGGTCGGCATTCAGGATGTTACGGTACGCACTATGCCGGCACCGGATAGTGAGGCCTGGCGCCTGGATCTGGCGGTCAGCGTTTATTCTTGCCGGATTTCCACCGAAACCCCGCAGGTGCGGATTTCACTCTGGCAGGATGCCGAATGCCTGAGCGAAACGCTCTGGCCGGTGCTGCTGCAGGCCGCGGACAGCCAAGGCTGCGCCGCACCGGTCCAATCAACCGGCAGCCTGGCCGCCAGCCTGCTGTTGCCGGGCATCCTGCCCTGGAATGATGAAAATCCGGTCCTGTATGACCTGTACGTCGTCGTGGAAGACCGCAGCGGCAAGGAGCTGTCCTGCCAGCACCAGGCGATCGGCTTCCGGCATCTGGACCGTAATGGCGGCCAACTGCAGATCAACGGACGGCCGCTGCAGCTGCGCGCCGCCCGGCTGTCCGGGCGGCCCGCCCGCACAATCCCGGACATGATCGATTGTCTCCGGCAAATCAAGCAGTCGCACCTGAACGGAATCTACAGCCAAGGCTATCCGGTCGACCCGATCTTCCTGGAATTATGTGATATTTTCGGGGTTTATGTGATCGACGAGGCACCGCTGGATATCAGCCATCCGCTGATGCTGAAAGCCCTGACGGAGGATCCCCGTTGGCTGGATGCCGCGCGCGAAATCCTGGAACGCCTGATTCGCCGTGATTTCAACCACCCTTGTGTCCTTTTCTGGTCGGCAGGCATTTTCCGGCAGGAAGGACCGGCGATTGACCTGCTGGCCGACGCGGTCCGAGCCCTGGACAATACCCGTTGGCTGCATCTGGCTGATCTGCCGGACTGCAGCCGCAATCTGGCGCAAACGCCCATACCGGCCGATCTGGCCTGGCCGGTTGGCGGCGGCATGTGCTTCTGCGACTGGGAACGCCGTTCCCCCCAATTGCTGCAGGCGATAGCGCAGGCCCTGCGTCCCTTGGACATCCGGGCCGTCGACGCCGCTTCCGGCGCTTTCCTGATCGCCAATCGGTTAAATTGGCTGTCGGCCGCCCAGTTTGGCGTCGAATGGGTGTTGCTGCGCGAAGGCCGGCCGATTTTGACCGGCCAGTTGGACAACATTCGCATGGCACCCGGCGAGGAACAATACCTGGAACTCATTTATGGCTTGGAGCCATTGGCGGACGATAAAGACTACATACTTCGTTTCGAAGTCAGTTACGCGGAGGACAGCCTATGGGCAAACGCCGGTGATGAAGCATTTTTTCAGGAATTTATCCTGGCGGCGGCCG
>JAEXPB010000450.1 GCA_023438965.1 Bacillota bacterium
GGACAGCAGGCTTTGTCTCGCTCATCGGGCTGTCCCCCCTTTCGGCTGGTCGTCCGGCGTCCGGCCAGCGTCCGCGGGAGCGCCCGGCTGCCGCGCGGAGCGGGAACGCTGCCGTCCGGACCGGGCGGGCCAGCTGAGCAGCGCGGTCCAGCTGAATTCGCGACTGCCCATCAGACCGCGGCGGAAGAAGAGCACGACCAGCATGAGCAGGATCGAGAAGACAACCATCCGGAAACCGGTCCGGAAAAGCGGGACGGTGAAACTGCCGATGACCAGCGGCTGGTCAAAGAAGCGAAGCCACCATTCTTTGGCCGCAATCACCAGAAAGGCGCTCAGGATGCTGCCGGTTACGCTGCCCAGTCCGCCGATGACCACAATCAGCAGGATGTCGTAAGTCAGCGAGACCTGAAAGGTGCGCGATTCGATCGAACGCATGAACATGGCCAGCAAACCGCCGGCGACCGCGGTGAAGCAGGAGCTGATGACGAAGGCGATCTCCTTGTGCTTGAGCAGGTTGATGCCCATCGCCTCCGCTGCGACGCCATCCTCGCGGATGGCCATCATGGCGCGGCCGTAAGAGCTGCGGATGACCAGCAGCATGAAGGCGATGCAGACGCCGGCTACCGCAAAGGGGATAATCAGCGAACCGGCGCCGGCCGGCAGGAAAGCGAAATCCAGGCCGAAGCCGGGAATGTTTTTCAAACCATAGGACCCATTGGTGATCCGGTCCATCTGCGGACTGGCGATGATCGCCCGGATGATTTCCGAAAAACCAAGTGTCGCGATAGCCAGGTAATCGCTCTTCAGGCGCAGGACCGGAATGCCGATCAGCGCGGCGAAAACGCCGGCCAGCAGAGCCCCGAGCAGGATGCCGACCGTAATGCGCAGCGGTTCGGGCAGGAAGGCGATCGCCAGCTTGAAGCTCTTCAGCCAGGGCGCCATGCCGCCGGTATAGTAGACGGCATCGACATTGGCGACGGGGATGGCGATGATGGCCGTGACATAGGCGCCGATCGCCATGAAGCCGGCCTGGCCAAGGGAGAAAAGCCCGGTGAAACCGGTGAGCAGATTCATGGACACCGCGACAATGGCCAGAATGGCACCCTTTTGCAGGATGGATACCGCCATGCCGAATTGGTTCTTGTTGATTTCGAGGATAAAGAGGAAACCAGCCAGGACCAGCAGGGAAATGACACTCAGGAGCGTCCGGCTTGTTTTGTTCAGCTTGATTTCGCGCATGGCTCTGCCTCCTCCGCTCATACTTTATCGGTGACGGTCTCACCGATCAGGCCAGTTGGCCGGAAGATCAAAATGATGATCAGCAGCAGGAAGGTCACGGCGTCGCTGTAGGTAGAATAGCCCAAAGCAGTCAGGAAGGTTTCGCTGATGCCGATGATGAAGCCGCCGAGGACGGCGCCGGGCACACTGCCGATACCGCCCAGGACGGCCGCGACGAAGCACTTCAGGCCGGGCATGGTGCCACTGAACGGTGTCACCGACATGCGATCGGTGAAATAGAGGATCGAGCCGATGGCCGCCAGCGCCGAGCCGATGACGAAAGTCAGGCTGATGATGCGGTTGATCTTGATGCCCATCAGTTTCGACGTGTCGTAGTCTTTGGACACGGCGCGCATGGCCATGCCGATCTTGGTGTGGTTGATCAGGAACATCAGAAGCAGGACCAGGACGACGGTCAGCACTGGCGTCAGAAAGGTGACCAGCGATGCGGACAGGCCGCCGATCTGGAAAACCCGCTTCAAGGGCGCGATAGTCGGATAGGCTTTGGGCAGTGCTGAGAACAGGTAGGTCGCCAGATTCTGCAGCAGATAGGAAACACCGATCGACGAGATCATGATCGACATGCGCGGCGCCGACCGGAGCGGTTTATAGGCAGCCTTTTCGATCGTCACCCCGAGCAGGACGGTGACCGCGATGACGACCGGTATGGCGACCGGCCAAGGCATGGTGGCCATGGCGAAAATCATGAAATAGCCGGCCATCGTGAAAATATCCGAATGGGCAAAGTTAATCAGCAGCAAAATGCCATAAACCAGCGTATAACCGATCGCAATCAAGGCATAAGCCCCACCGAGTGAAATACCGGTCAGACAATGCTGGATAAAAGTCGTCCAGGTCATAATGGCCACCTTCAATTTCCAGAATCATGCGAGGCGGAGAAAAGAGAAGAGCGGCATACGCCCGTATGCCGCTCTGGAATCCGAGTCAGGTCATTTGCTGATCTTAACGGTCTTGAGGAACTGGAACTTGCCGCCCTTGATCTGCTTGATATAGGCCATATCTTTCTTGGCATCGCCGTTCTCGTCGAAGGAGATCGCACCGGTTACGCCGTTGTAGGTGACTTTGGCCAGGGCGTCGCGGATCTTGGCGCCGTTGGTCGAGCCGGCGGCCTTGACGGCTTCCAGCGCGACGCAATACGCGTCGTAGCCAAGGGCGGATACTGCGGCAACGCCTTCACCGCCGTTTTTGGACACATAATCGCTCTTGCTCTTGAGGAAGGTCTTGAAGCCTTTGACGAATTCGGTGGCCACAGCGTTGCTGGCATCATTCTCGTCGAAGAAGGTGGAGAGGGTCACGCCCTCGGCGGCAGTGCCGGCATTGTCGATGATGCTGGTGTTCTCCCAGGTGTCGCCGGCGCAGATCGGTGCGGTGATGCCAAGCTCACGGGCCTGCTTGATCAGCAGCGGCGCGGTGGCGATGGAGGACGGGGCGAAGATGATGTCCGGCTTGGCGGCCTTGATATTGGTCAGGATGGCCTTGAAGTCGGTCTGATTGGTCTGGAAC
>JAEXPB010000471.1 GCA_023438965.1 Bacillota bacterium
CTGGACATTGATTTTGTCATGCCCAGCTTTTATTGTGAAATGTCACCAGATTCCATCTTCAACAAATCGCTGATGCTTTCAATCAAGACAGCCGACGGCCGTAAGACCCTGGACGGCAGCTATTTTCGGACTTTTGGCACCGCTGGGGTGTCCGAGGAGAAGATAACCGGCATGAATCGATTGTATGCGGTCATGAACCAGGAATTTCTGATTGACAGCCCGGCGCTGCCGGAAATTCTGCTTTTGTAGCCAAGAAAGAAGGACAACCCATGTCGCCATTATCTGCCGAAGTCCGCATGCTGAACGGCCGACCGACGATTTTCGTCAATGGCCAGGCCCGTGTGCCGCTGATCTATGCCCTGAGCGATATTCCGGCCTCGAAAACCAATACGGCCCAGGCACAGCGCAATATCGCCCATTTTGCTGCACAGGGCATCGACCTGCTGCAGATCGATACCGCCTTGGCAATCGGCTGGCGCAAAACCGGCCAGCTGGAACTCGATTTTTTGTTTTCCGAAATAGAATATGCCCTCGACGCCAATCCGAACGCCGAAATCATCATCCGACTGCACATCAACGCGCCATATTGGTGGATGCGGGACAATCCGGACGAACTGACCATTTACGGCAGCGGCGGTGCTCCCTATGTCGATACCGGCGAGTATGAGCGTTTGATTACCGGCGACAACGACAACCGGATGCGCGTCAGTTTCGCTTCCGAAAAGTGGCTGGCCGAAGCCGGCGCCAAACTGGCCGAGTTATGCCAGCGCCTGGCGGAAGCGCCGCAGGGCCAGCGAGTCATCGGCATCCAGATTGCCGGCGGCATGTTTGGCGAATGGCATCAATGGGGCATGGGTTGCGATCCGGATTACGGGTCGTGCATGCAACATCGATTCCGCCGTTTCCTGCGTGAGAAATATGGGTCGGACGAAGCCTTGCGGCAAGCCTGGCAGGATCCGACAGCCGCCCTGGATACCGCCGAACTGGCTCCCCCGGCGACGCGATATGCCGGCGGCGACGGCATGTTTCGCGTGACCGGCCGGGAACGGGCGGCGATGGATGCCTTGAAATGCCTGCAATTAAGCGTCCCCACGGCGATCAGCCATTTCTGCCGGATTGTCAAGGCCAATTGGAACCGCCCGCTGCTGACCGGCTCCTTTTACGGTTATTTCTTCGGCACCGGCAACGGCGCGCGTACGACCATCGGCGGCCACCTGGAGGTGGAGGAGCTTTGCCGGACCGGATCCGTCGATTTCCTCAGCGGCCCTTTCCCGTATTATGCCGCCACGCGCAGCATCACGGGCGTCAGCGTCTCGCGCGGCCTGCATGAATCCTCCCGCCTGAACCGGATCCTCTGGCTGACGGAGATGGACCAGCATCCGGCGGGCACCGAGCAATTTATCGGCGGCGACCCGGCCCATCGCTGCGAGACGATCGCCATGCTGCGCCGGAATGTCCTGGAGAGCAGCACCCACGGCCAGGGCTGCTGGTATTATGACCACCGCATCATCCCGAGCAATTTCTACCGCAAGAACGGCTGGTGGGATCATCCGGACCTGCTGCGGGAAGTGCGCTTGCTCCGGGAGGTCAGTGCCCGGTACACACAGGAACCCTATCGGCCGACGGCTGATGTCGCGCTGATTTTCGACACCGAAGCCTATTATTGCATGCCGCGCAACGGCATGGCCAGCAAGGAGGTCGAAGAGCGGCTGCTCAATGTCCTGGGGCACACCGGCGTGGCTTATGACTGCATCTACTTGCACGATATCGGGCGGGTCGACTGGTCGGCTTACCGGTGTGTGGTTTTCGTCAACACGGTCCTGCTTGACCAGGCCGGACGCCGGTATATCCGGGAAACGATCGCCCGCGACGGACGCCATCTGGTCTGGTTTCACGCCGCCGGCTATTTCGACGAACAAGGCTCGGACACCGCCAACATCACCAGCCTGACCGGAGTTGCCGTGCGGCGGGCTGCCACCGGCCAGACCTTCCGGACCTTGGGCCCGGTGCTGCCATCGAAGACGGTCCAGGTGGAATTCCAGTTCGACCCGCAGTTCGTACCGGCCGATGCCGAAGCTGAAACCATAGGCTTTTTCACGGTTGCAGCCGACGCAGCCGGCAATGTCCCGGCCGCAGCCCGGAAACGGCTTGCTGACTCGACCGCCTGGCTGTTTAGTCTTCCCCCGCTGGACGTCACGCTTTTACGCGAAATTTTCCGTGCGGCAGGCGCTCACGTCTACAGCGAGGGCGGCGAATCGCTGCTGGCCGGCAGCGGCTTGATTGTTGTCACTGCAGTCGAGGCTGAGACCCTGCGGCTTGCCCTGCGTTCCGGCCGGACCGTCACCGTCGGCCTGCCGCCGATGTCCACGACGGTCTTCGACGCGGCGACCGGCGAGATTGTGCTGGGCTAGCGGAGCGGGCAGGCCGCCTGCGGAGGTAAGGATGATGAAAACGTTGACCATCGGCATAGCCGGAGGTACCGGTAGCGGCAAATCGACGCTGGTGGAGCGGATTTGCCAACGATTCGGCTCGGATGTCTGCGTGGTCAAGCATGACAACTATTACCGCCGGCATGACGAGATGACCTACGCGGAACGCTGCCAACTCAATTACGACCACCCGGATTCATTCGAGACCACGCTGCTGATCGAGCATCTGCGCCTTTTGAAGGCCGGCTTTCCCGCCGAGTGCCCGGTCTATGACTTTGCCGCCTACAACCGGACCGACCGCACGCTGACCCTGCAGCCGGCCAAGGTGATCCTGGTCGAAGGGATCCTGATCTTCAGCGAGCCGCTGCTGCGCGAGCAGATGGACATCAAGATCTTTGTCGACACCGACGCCGATGTGCGCATCCTGCGCCGCATCCTGCGCGATGTCGAAGACCGCGGCCGCAGTGTGCGCAGTGTGGTCGACCAGTATCTGGCGACCGTCAAGCCGATGCACGACTTGTATGTCGAACCGTCCAAGCGGGCGGCCGATGTGATCATTCTGGAGGGCGCTTTCAATGATGTCGCCCTGGACCTGATCATGAAAAAAATCGAAGACCACATCAAAAGGTCGGACCGGGCATAAGGCTGCGCTGCCCAAAGCCGGTACGGTACGGAACGAGGAAGGTGAGAGCCATGCCATATTATCTTGGGCTGGACAACGGCGGTACAACAACCAAAGCAGCCATTTTTGACGGACAGGGCCGGGACATTGCTGTCGCGAGCCTGGAAACGGCCATGCTGGTGCCCGAACCCGGATTTACGGAACGGGACATGGAACAGATGTGGGAAGCCAATGCCGAGGTGATCCGGACCGTTATCGCCCGGGCGGGCATCCGTCCGGAAGAGATCGCCTGCATTGCCTGCTGCGGCCACGGCAAGGGCCTCTACCTGTGGGGCAAGGATGACCGGCCGGTTCGCAACGGTATCATCTCGACTGACAACCGGGCCTGGAAATACCCGTTGCAATGGAAAGAGCAAGGCATCACCCGGCAGGTGTTCGACCTGTCCTGCCAGGCGGTCCTGGCCTGTCAGCCGGTATCGCTGCTCGCCTGGCTGCGCGACAATGAACCCGGGGTCATCGAGCGGACACAATGGATTTTCGAATGCAAAGATTATATCCGGTTCCGCCTGACCGGCGAAGCCTATGCCGAGCGGACAGATTATTCCGGCGCCAATTTCCTCAACCTGCATACAGCGGAATATGATGACCGGCTGCTGGCGCTGTTCGGGCTGGCGGACTGCCGGGACAAGCTGCCGCCGTTGCGGAACAGCACGGACATCTGCGGCCGGGTCACCGCGGCAGCGGCCGCCCGGACCGGGTTGGCTGCGGGAACGCCCGTGGCCGGCGGCGCTTTTGACATCGATGCTTGCGCCCTGGCGGTCAATGTTGTGGATGAGACGCGTATCTGCATGATCGCCGGCACCTGGAGCATCAACGAATACATCAGCCGGACGCCGATCCTGGACGGCTCCGTGCTGATGAACTCCCTGTTCTGCCTGCCCGGCTATTATCTGGTGGAAGAATGCAGCCCGACATCGGCCGGCAACAACGAATGGTTCATCCAGAACCTGCTGCCCGAATTGAAAGAAACGATCAAGGCCGCCGGCGGCAGCCTTTACGACACAATGAACGCGTGGGTGGCGACGATCCCGCCGGACGAGCTGTGTCCGATCTTCCTGCCTTTCCTGATGGCAAGCAATGTGCACCCGAACGCGATGGGCAGTTTCGTCGGCGTCAGCAAATTCCATACCCGCGGCCACCTGGTGCGCAGCCTGTACGAAGGCATTGCCTTTTCGCACCGCTATCATCTGGAAAAGCTGCTGCAAACCCGCCAGACACCGCCGCTAT
>JAEXPB010000526.1 GCA_023438965.1 Bacillota bacterium
TTCGGATCCAGTCAGCCGCCAGTACTGTCGGAAGGGATCCTCTCGGCCACTGTCCTCGATTTTCCGCTATGCACTGGCAAGGCTCCGGTGACTGAAGCCAGACCTCCGCAGCCGCACAGCGGCGAGGACCAGGCTGGCGGAAGTCAGCCGGCCTTGCGTTGCGGATGCAGGCTTTCGGATCCAGTCAGCCGCCAGTACTGTCGGAAGGGATCCTCTCGGCCACTGTCCTCGATTTTCCGCATTGCTATAATAAATAGTTCTCTTGCCGGTAATGGCGCGGCGTGATGCCGGTCGACTGGCGAAAAACCCGCACGAAATGGTTCAAGTCACCGAAACCTGTCCGGGCGGCTATTTCTGCCAGGCTGAGATTGCTGTCGCGCAACAGGTTTTTGCTGGCGCTGATCCGTTGGCTGATCAGCCAGGCATAAGGCGACTGACCGGCATATTGCCGGAACAATCGGGAAAAGTGGTATTTGCTGAGATTAAACGGCTTGATGATTTGATCGAGGGTCAGCGACTCCTGCAGGTGGTTGCGGATATATTGCATCGCTTCGGCCATGATGGCCTGATAGTGCAGCGGTAATTCCGGCCTTGATCGATCCGGGCGGCACTGGGCCAGATTGACCAGCATTTGCTGGAGCAAGACAGACAATTGCAGGTCCTGCAGCGGATGGCTCAGGTCATACAGATCGGTCACCGCGTCGAGGAACTGTTGTCGGGCCGGGTCATCCAGGTGAATGGTGCGGATTTGGCTGCCATTGATATATTTGAATAGGGACTCGACACCGCAGCCGTCGAGATGGATATACAAAAAGTTCCAGAAAGCCGGCCCGGAGTCAAACTGGGCCGTGCCATACCGGTGGTGTTCGCGGCAGCTGATCAGGACGGCATGATTGACAGGCAGAGCCAGATGGGTCCGTCGCTGCTCGATGCTGCCGCAACCATCCAGCGTATACATCAGCAGGAAGCTTTCCATGCCCTCACGGTCGGTGACATAATTGCGCCGCGCATTGAAAACGCCATGCGATTGCAGAAAAAATGGTAAACGGCAGCTCTCTGACGAGGCTTCATGCTTCAAGCCGCTGGATTCGGGCGAAACGTCCATCACAGAATGCACACGCATGTCAACTGTCTCCGTTTCGAGCAAGATTAGCCTATAATTCGGCAATATCCGGTCATCAATTGAATTACTATTTGTTAGAATTACAATAGATCATATCATTTCCGGCAGGTGTCGGTCAATTGGGCTGTTACTGGATGCATATACGATGAGCAAGATGTGAGGTGTTTGGATGGGTTTGCGTGAAGATTCCCTGGCTATTCTACATTATCAACCCTACCGGCGATTTCCGATCGTCCATTTCGGGTACTGGACGGAAACTGTGGCAAAATGGCACGGCGAAGGCCACATTCCCGACGAACACGCCAATTACACCGGCGATGGCAGCGCTGCGGACGACTATATCGGCCGCGCGCTGGGCTTCGATTTTAATTGGGGCAAAACCTATGGCGGTCGTGCCGGCCTGCTGCCTGGCATCGAACCGCGGGTGCTGGAGGTTCTGCCCAATGGCCAGGTCAAGTCCATTGATGGCAATGGTGCCGTGATCCTGACCAAACCGGGCATCGTTTCCATTCCGTCGGAAGTCGGCCATCTGCTTGAGGATCGCGCCAGCTGGGAGGAACACTTCCTGCCGCGATTGCAAATGAGCGAAGAACGCATCAACCAGGCGGCTCTGGCCGTCCTGGCGGATATGACCGGCCGGGACGAGCCGGCGGCGCTGCACTGCGGCAGCTTGTTCGGTACGATTCGCAATTGGCTGGGCCTGGAAGGTTCAGCCTATCTCCTGATAGACGACGAGGAGCTGTTCGACGAGATCATCGACACCTATGCCGGCCTGCAGCTGCAGATCGTCCGGACAATGCTCGAACGGGGCGCCCGGCCGGATTACGCCCATTTCTGGGAAGACATCTGCTGCAAGAGCGGTCCGCTGATCAGCCCGTCTGTGTTCGCCGACAAGGTCGGGCCCTGGTATCGTCAATTCGCCGATCTGCTCGGCCATTATGGTGTGGACATTATTTCATTGGACTGTGACGGCGTAATCGACAAGCTGCTGCCCATCTGGCTGGAAAATGGCGTCAACACCATGTTCCCGATCGAAGTCGGCGTCTGGGATGCCAGCATCGGGCCCTGGCGGCGGCAATACGGACGTAGTCTGCGCGGCGTCGGCGGCATGAACAAGAATGTCTTTGCCCAGGATTATGCTGCCGTCGACCGCGAAATCGAACGCCTGCTGCCGCTGGTCGAGCTGGGCGGCTACATCCCCTGCCCGGATCACCGGATCCCGCCGACCGCCAAATGGGAAAATGTCCAGTATTACTGCGACCGTCTGCGCCGTGCCGTGAACCCCTGATTGCAGTGCCGATTTTCAGCTTGCCGGAGAAATTAATTAAAGGCACCTCCTAAACCAATCAATGACGCCAACTGGCAGTCTGACGATATTTTGCGCCCGATCTTGGCATAATGCACAAGACGGGCGTTTTTTACGTAAATTATTCCCATTTTCAGTAAAAATATCAACATTTGCAACAAAAATAGCCTATTGTCTAGCCAAATTGTTTGCAGTAACATTTGAATTATGTTTGCTGCGGATATTAATCCGTCAAAATCAGGCAATCGGCCGCCACTGGCCGGGAGGGTCAATCATGTTTGGAAAAATCCGGAAATGGATCAGCTTGCTGGCTGTGTCAGCCATCGTGGGCAGCTGCCTTCTGACCAGCGGCTGCAGCCTGCTGATGCCCGAAGAAGAAGAAGCCCTGCTGCCGCCTTTGATGCAGCCGGCAACCATCGCGTATAAAACCCAGGAAGTAACGCGCGGCACCTTGATTCAGCAACTGAAGATGAGCGGCTCCTTTTATCCGGAAAAAATATCCTCACTGTCTTTCGAAAAGCAAAGCGGCCGTCTGAAAGCCATTTATGTCACGAATGGCCAGGCGGTCAAAGCCGGCGACCTGCTTGCCGAGCTGAATACGGAAACCCTGCAGAGCCAGATCCGGATTCAGCAGCTGGAAGTGGAGAAGAGCGAGCTGAGCGTTGCCCAGCAAGTGGCCAACAATGCGGACACCTATACGGTCAAAAAAGCCAAGCTCAGCCTGCAACAGGCCAAATACCAGCTGGAGGACCTGCAGAAGCAGTTGAAGGCGATGCAGATCTTCGCACCGATCGACGGCGAGGTGATCTATGTGATCAGCACAGCCGCCGGCGAATCGATCGCTGCCTACCAGACGGTGGTCAAAGTGGCCGACACCAGCAGCCTGATCCTGAGAACAACCGCCAGCAACGCATCAGAACTGCCGATCGGCGCCAAAGTGGCCATTGAATTTAAAAAAATGGAATTGACCGGCGAAGTGGTGGCCAATCCGACTACTTTGCTGAATGATCCGAATGAGAGCATGCGCAAGTCGGCCTTGATCCGTATTGAAGGCCAGTTGCCGGCCGACGCCGAACTGGGCAGTGACGCCCGGATCACCTTTGTCCAGGACAAGCGGGAAAATGTACTGGTCCTGCCGCGCACGCTGATCAACCTGATGAGCGGCCGGCGCTATGTGAACGTTCTGGAGGACGGTGTCCGGGTGGAGAAGGATGTCGAGGTCGGCCTGACTACCGATACAGATGCCGAAATCGTCAAAGGCTTGAATGAGGGCGATCAGATCATCGTCAGTTAAGGAGGTCGCCGCGTGTTTCAACTGGTCATCCGCAAGATCATCAGCAACACCTGGAAAGTCCTGTGCCTGTTGCTGGGTTCGATTCTGGTCGTCGGCATGGTCTGCAGCATACCGATTTATTCGAACGGCATCCTGCAGCGCATGCTGACCAAGGATCTGGAAAGTGCGCAGAAAAATAGCGGCCGCTATTCCGGCTATCTGGCCCTGACCGGCACTTTCGGCTATATCGGCAAGGAGGCCGGCATGTCGACGCTCGATGCCATGCATCAGGAAATGGACAAGCTGATCCGCGAAATGCCGGTGCCTGCCCTGTTGTCGGCAGAGATTCTGCAGGTGGACAATCTGTATTATACCGCGGAGGAGAACGGCAAGATTCGCCGCCGCAGTTTCGAGCTCAGCAGCCTGAGCAGCCTGGCCGACCATGTGACGATCACCAAGGGCCGGATGTACGCGCCCCAGCTGGCGGACGGCGTTCTGGAGGTCATCGTCAGCGACGCGGCTCTCCAGAGCACTAAAATGGTGCTGGACAAGGAGTATGAGCTGTACAGCTACCGGCAGGCTTCCGAGGAACCTGCGCTCTTGAAATTCAAGATTGTCGGCATGTATGCGGCTGCCGACACCCAGGACCTGTATTGGTATCAGAGCATCAATTACTTCAGCCAGACTTTGGTGGCCGCGCCGG
>JAEXPB010000543.1 GCA_023438965.1 Bacillota bacterium
CCGCCGCCGCCGCCGAAGCAGCGGGCGTATTCTTCAGCTATGCGCTCTTGCGGGAAATACTGGCGCCAGGAATCCAGCAGGCCGGTATCGAGAACCGCGACATAGACGCCTGAACCATCCTGCGCCACAACCCGGTTGGCGGCATAGGCATCGGTATGGTCCGTGACGTTGATCGCATCCAGATCCCAGGTATTCATGCCGGCAGCGAAATCGCTGCTGTCAACAGCGTCGACCGGCGCGCCGTTGCGCGCCGCATCCGGATTGACCGCCGCGACATACGGCAGGGACCGGATGGCGGCCAGACTGCCGGCGTCAAGCCGCATGGTCAGGGCATTCAGTTCGGACAGAACGTCGAGGACGCGGCCCCGGCTCCCCAGTTCTTTGAGAATGGCCGGCGTAATGCCGGTGTTCAGGACGACATTAACGGCCAGCGAACCGGTCGTCGTGGCGGCTGACACGGGGATGCCTGCGGCAAGCAGAGCTGCCATCAGGAAAATCAAGGTCAACATGAGCATGCGTTTCATAACCGGGTTCCTCCTTCACGTTGTCAAACTGCTGCCATATGTCGAGTTGAAGATTACAATCATTATATCACGATATTGATTGATGGCGACCATTTCAAATGCAGCGTCCGTCCAGCGGCAAGCGGAAATCCGATCTTATGCGAAACGCACCTTCACAGTCCGGATCTCATAGGGCCGGATCGCCAGATCGACCGCCCGGCCGGCAGCCTCGCCGGTCTGGACCGGTGCCAGTTCAGCTTCGTCCTGCTCCATCAGGCTGCATTCCGCGATGCGGGCGATCGGCCGGGCGAAAGTCAGCCGGACGGGCGTCCGGCGATTGTAGCATTCATAGAAGCGGACAATCCAGTCCGCACTGTCCTCGGCCTGCTTCACGACTTCAATCACGACATTGTCCCGGTCGGACTGGACAAAGGAATACGATCCGGGCAAGGCCGGGACAGCCTGGCTCACGGCCGCCGCCGCAGCCGGGATCGCCAGAAGCGGATTGTTCAGCCGGTAGGCCTGCTGGACGGTTCCCGCCTCGCGCCAGCCGCCCGGATGCGGGAATAGCGAGAAGGTGAAGGCATGACGCTCCTTGTCGGCTTCCGGATTGGGCGAGATGGCTGATTTCAGGAGGGACAGGCCGACTGTGCCGGCCTGGACACTGCAGCCATATTTGCAGTCGTTCAGGATGCTGCAGCCGTAACCGTCTTCCGACAGGTCCAGCCACTTGTGCATGACAACCTCGAAGCGGGCGAAATCCCAGGATGTGTTGCTGTGCGTGGCGCGCTGGACATTACCGTACTGGATGTCGAAAGTCGCCTGATTGGTGTGGATGTCGAAGGGGAAGAGCGCCTTCAGGAAAATTTGTTTCTCATGCCAGTCGATTTCGTGGCGGATGTCGACACGGGCCTGGTCTGGCCAGATGTCGATGTACTGGGTGATGTCCGATTCGAGGTAGCGGCGGCTGATCTTCAGGCAGCCGCGGACCGGGCCGGCCTCGATCACCG
This sequence comes from Bacillota bacterium, assembly GCA_023438965.1. Lineage (GTDB taxonomy): Bacteria > Bacillota > Clostridia > Saccharofermentanales > UBA5734 > UBA8949. The sequence goes on from JAEXPB010000543.1 coordinate 1,514, forward strand.
CGATTTCCCGGACATCGTCGACTTCCCACGATTTCTCCTGGTAATAATGATTCAAGTCCCAGGCGTCATAATTATGCGGCTTGTCCTCATAACTCATGATCACATTGGCGCGGGCGCCGGCCGGGAGCAGCTCGCGCCGGGCCCGTTTGTCATAGATGGATATGAACTGTCCCTTGTCGTTCAGCCGGATATCCAGGCAGGAATTGGCCAGATGATCCGGCGCCACAATCAGGCTGCCCGCGGCAGCGGCCGGCTGGCCGGCGCGGATGGCGAACCGGCGGTAACCTTTGGCCGGGATGCCGGCAACTTCGGCCAGCCAATGGCCGTCCGCCAGACGCTGGCAGGGGATGGCGGACGTGCTGCCGTCGTCCAGGACCGGCTGGGCGATGCCTTCCGGCGCCTCAAACCGGACTGCGCCGGCACCGCTCAGGCCGTTCGGGTTAAAAACCACCAGGCCGGGTTCTGCGCCGGCCGCGGCAGCCGCCACCGCCTTGAGAGCCTGGCTGGACAACGTTTGGCATTGGGCCAGCGTCTGCTCATATTCGGCCCTGGAATCATCGTAGACCTCTTTGATCGACGAACCGGGCAGGATATCGTGGAATTGGTTGCGCAAGACAACTTCCCAGCCGGCGCGAATGGCTTCGGCCGGATATTCGGCTCGGTTGAGCACCGCATTGAGAGCGGCGGACCATTCGGCGTTTTGCCAGCCGAACTCGGCCCGGCGGTTGAACCGCTTGTTCCGGGCCATCGAGGTATAGGTGCCGCGATGATATTCCAGGTAAAGCTCGCCGTTCCAGACCGGCAGCTGCTTCTTGCCGGTGACATCGGCTTCGAGCTCCTCGAAGAAGGCGCGGGCGGTCGACATCTGTGAACGGGGACAGCCGGGGATGCCCTGCGCCAGACGGCGCTGCTGCTCCAGCATGTCGCGGGTCGGGCCGCCGCCGCCGTCGCCGTAACCGAAGGAATTCAAAACCGTCTGGTTCAGGTGCTTCTGCTGGTAGCGCTGCCAGCCGCCCATCAACTGCGAGGGATTGAGAAAACCGTTGTAGGTCGTGAAATGGCCGGTCTTGAAACTGCCGGCCTCGGCCGGCGCCGAGTAATCACGGGTCGGGATGAAATGGGTCAGGACCTTGGTGCCGTCCAGGCCGACCCATTCGAACGTGTCATAAGGCATTTTGTTGAATTCATTCCAGCTGATTTTAGTAGTCATGAAATAGGACAGGCCGCTCCGACGCATGATCTGCGGCAGTGCGGCGGAATAGCCGAAGACATCCGGCAGCCAGAGGATGCGGTTGGACACACCGAATTCCTGCCGGAAATAGCGGCTGCCGGCGAGGATCTGCCGAACCATCGATTCACCGGAAATGATGTTGCAGTCAGCCTCGACGAACATGGCTCCTTCGGGTTCCCAGCGCCCTTCCCGAACCCGGTCGCGGATCCGTTCGAATATCTCGGGCGCGTTTTTCTGCACATATTTGTAGAGCTGCGGCTGGCTGGACATGAAGATGTACTCCGGGAACTCGTCCATCAGGGCCAGAACGGTGGAAAAGCTGCGCACCGCCTTGTCTTCGGTGACCGACAGTGTCCAGAGCCAGGCCACGTCGATGTGCGTGTGCCCGACACAGCGGACCAGCGGCCGCTCATGGCCGCAGAAACGGCCGTAGAAACCATCGGTCAGCTTCTGCTGCGCCTGGGCCAGCGTCGTGTAATAGGCCGGCGAATATTCCCGGCGCATATCGAGGAGATTCAGCGAATCGTTCAGGGACTGGATAATGTCGATGTAATTCTGGTCATCATGCTTGAGCAACTTGGCAACCTGGTAAGGGACCGCCAGGTCGTAGTAATATTTTTCCGTCAGCCGGTCCAGCACTCGCAGCTGAGCCTGCAGCAAGAGGCTGAAATTCCGGTCGCCGGTGTAGGCGGCGAGGGTCAGGCGGCAGGTCTGGCCGGCGGCGGCTTTTTCAGCCAGGACGATGCTGCGGTGGTTGACATCCAGACCCTGAACCAGGCGGCCGTCCACATAGATGGTGAACTGCGGGTTGGTGGCGTCCCAAAGGTTCTCGCGGCCGGTCGTCAGTTCGAAAATGACGCATTGACCGTCCATGTCGTCCGGAATGACCACGGTGGTGTCGAACCAGTAATATTCGCGATGACCGCCCCAAATCTGCCGGTCGTTGAAATCCGCCCAGCTTGAGGTGTCCAGTCCAGCCAGGTCGGCAAAGCGCTCATGGCTCTGCTTCATCTTGAAGTGCCCAATGGCAGCGGACCGGGGATGGATCAGGCGTTCCAGGTCTTTGATCAGGCGTCCGATGCGTTCTTCCAGAAATAGCATCTTGTTGGCCTCCTTATACTTCGATATCTAGCCCCATTATAGGATGCCGCTATTCGTCCTGACAATCCTGACAAAACATAACATTTATCATTCCCCGGTCCACCGCTTCTCATTCCGGGACGAGCATGCGATAATATGAGCATAACCGCTTCGCGGTTGGACAGCGTGATGGTATGGGAGGCGGGAGCAAACCATGGCCCAGATGAAATCAGCGACAGTCTGCCAGGCCGGCAGGATTCAAAGGGATATCATTGATTGCTATCTGAATGGCAATGCCATACCGGACAATTTTACCCGGATGACGGCGACCAACCGGCGCCTGGAGCATGCCTTGACCGTTGCGGTCAGACAGACGGCCTGCTATGCCGTTTTTGACGGCGTAGGCAGCAGCGATGCTGACGCCGGCTTGAGCCAGCTGCTGGCCGAAGAGCTGAAAACGGAAATCAACCGGATCGCCCTGCTGCCGCTAACTGACCTGGAGGCGCTGATCAAACGTTACCTGGCCCGGATCGACGACCGCATCCGGCAGATCGCCTTGATCGACAAGACCCAGACGGGCTCGGGCGCCGGGCTGACCTGTCTCTGTGTCCGGGAAAAGCAGGCCGTCTTGTTCCAAATCGGACCGGGCTGCGCTTTCCTGTACCGGCAGGGGCAGTTGAAAATCCTGGGCCCTGCCCGGATGGAGCCGGCTTTCCTGCTGAAAAACGGACAATCCGCTGCCGTCTGCGTGACGACCGGCCCGTTTCCGCTGGAAGACCGGGATCGTCTGCTGCTCTGCAGCGAGAGCCTGGCTAATGCCGTCAGCGACCGGGAAGTCATGCAGGGCCTGGATATCGACGACCCCCTGCACGCTGCGGCGCATCTGGTCAGCGCCGCCCTCAAGAACGATGATCGGGAGAATATGACGGCGACCGTCCTGGCCCTGGCAGTCGAGCCGGAACGGCTCCGGACCAGCCGCCCGTTCGCCAATGC
>JAEXPB010000551.1 GCA_023438965.1 Bacillota bacterium
GGGTGAGGGCCTGGTTATTTTCCAGCAAGGTCATGATCTCGTTCTGGATCATTGAGGTGTCGCTGAGATTGTCATCACTGTTGGCCGATATCCGGCGGATGCCGCTGATGATCTTTTTGATCGGATCATAGGTCCGCACGGCGAACACCAGCGAAAAAACGACCATCAGCATCAACAGCCCGAACAAAATAAGGATGGTGATATTCTTGATCGTCAGCGATTTTTGAAAAATCGTGCTTCCTGCGGCGAGATAATACAAACGCCAGCTATCCGGGCCGGAACTGTCAAAATAGCAGAATAATTCCGTACCGTTCATATCCAGTTGATAACTGCCGGCAGTCTGGTCCAGATAGGCGTCCGGCAGTTGAATAACCTGGCGGATGTCCTGGAACAGGTATTGCTCCTGGCTGGCGGCCAGAATGGTTCCCTGCTTGTTGGCGATCAGGGCGATAGCCTGGTCGCTGCCCCGGGTGATGTTGCGCAGCAGGTCGGAAAGGATCCGCTCATCGACATTCAAGATGACGGCGCCCTCGCTGGTGGCATCGCCGTAGGGGAATTTCGTCAAAAAAGTGATGGTGTTCTTGAAGATCAAACTGCCGGCGACATTCCGGCCTTCAACCTTCCGGGTATCCAGAATGGCCGATGAACCGGCCATCTGATGGTAGGTGTCCAGCCAGCCTTGATCATAATACCGGTCCAGCTCCGTGAGGCCGCTGAAATCGAGAACATAATTGTTGCGATCATAGAAAATGCTGATGCTGTTGACATAGTTACTGGAGTTGATCGAATTGGACAGCAATTCTTCCAGGCTCTTGACCTCGGTCCATCTTTCCCAGATGACCGCGCGCGGGACAAAGGCGAACTGTTGGACGCGGGTATTCAAAGCATGATTCAAGGCGATCTTGCCCATCTCGCCGAACAGGATATCCATGGTATTGAGCGTTTCATTGATCTTCTTGCGCTCGAACCGTTCCAATTCGACATCCAGGTTCTTCAGAATATAAAACTGCGTGTAGAAGCCGATGACGACAACCAGGAACAGAGCAACCAGAATGTAACCCAGGAAGAAGCGCAGGAAAAGGCTGCGGGATATGCTGTGCCTGTATTTTTTCAAAAATCCGGCAATGCTCATGCAAGGCAACTCCTACTGGTCTGCGATGACTGAAAATGGTGACGCGTATCGACTGCTGCGGTCGACAAGCCTTGTCAACCTGACAGGTCTAGTATACGCACAGCGTCAGAAATTATGCAAGGCGCCGACTGGCCTGCATCCGGGCAAGCCCAAAGATATGCAACGCTTCTATATAACTGCAACTTGAGTTTTAGCGGGGTTTATCTACAATGAAAATAGACTTGGCTTCGCAATCGGCGAACGATCAACAGGAACCAGCGGAGGTCGCATAATGAAGACGGCAGCAGTCACGGGTGCAGCGGGCAAGAACCTGATTCGCAAGAATAGTCTGCCCAAATACTTCTGGAAGCATCGATTTCTGTATTTGCTCTTTTTGCTGCCCTTCTTATATTATGTGATTTTCCAGTACATCCCCATTTATGGCATCGCCATCGCTTTTCAGGATTATATGCCGGGCATGCCGTTCATTGGCAATCCATGGATCGGATTCAAGAATTTCAACCTGGCCTTCAGTTCCCAGCCCTTTCTGGAAGCCTTGCGGAATACGGTCATCATCAGCTTCAGTAAAATCATCTTCGGCTTTCCCTTCCCGATCATCATCGCCTTGCTGCTGAATGAAGTCCGGGCGGTTAAATTCAAGAAGATTGTTCAAACCGCGATCTACTTCCCGCATTTTGTGTCCTGGGTCATCGTCGGCGCGGTTATCCTCAGCTTCTTTTCGGTCAACGACGGCCTGGTCAACATGATCCTGAAAAGCATGAACCTGCCGGCGGCGAATATTCTGACCAATCCCAAGTATTTCCGGAGCATCCTGGTTATTTCCTCCATGTGGAAAGAAGCCGGCATGAGCTCGATCATTTATCTGGCGGCGATAACCGGCGTCGATACGCAGACCTATGAAGCCGCCTTGATCGACGGTGCCAATCGCTGGCAGCAAACCCGCTACATTACGTTGCCGGGCATCGCCACTACAATCTCGATCATGTTCATCCTGCAGCTGGGCGGCATTTTGAGCGCCGGCATGGAGCAGACCCTGGTGCTGCTCAATCCGATGGTCAGCAGCGTCGGCGAAAATATTGACACCTTTGTCTACAAGGTTGGCCTGAAACAAGGCGATTACAGTTTCTCCACAGCCGTCGGCCTGTTCAAGTCCCTGGTCGGCTACGTGCTGGTCATGGGCACCAACCGCTTGTCCAAGATCGTCAAGGGTGAGAGCATTTTCTGACCGGCTGCCGGCCGACCGAACAGCATATACCAGGATGAGGAGTGGAATTTGTGAAAATTAAAAAGATATCCGGCTTCAATCTCATAACTTACTTGTTCCTGATCTTATTCGGATTATCCGCGCTTTATCCCTTTATCTATATCTTGAATATTTCGGTGATGACCGAACAGGATTACCTGAAGCAAGGCATCGCCTTGATCCCGCGCCATATTTCCCTGATGGCCTATCAGCAAATCTTCTGGAATGGCAATATCTTCGACGCCTATCGGTCGACCCTGGTCATCACCTTCGGCGGCACGGCGATCAATCTGGGCTTGACCATCCTGTGCGCCTATTTCCTGTCCAAGACCAAGCTTAAGGGTTATAAATTTTTTATGAATCTGGTTGTCTTCACCATGTATTTCCAAGGCGGCCTGATACCTTCCTATATGCTGATGCGCAATCTGGGCCTGATCGACTCTTTCTTGTCGGTCATGCTGACCGGCGGCATCAGCACCTACAACATGCTGGTCCTGCGCAGCTTTTTCCTGAATATTCCGGAGAGCCTCGAAGAAGCGGCGGTGATCGATGGCGCATCGGCCCCCTATGTGCTGTTCAAGGTGGTCCTGCCGCTGTCGCTGCCGGCGATCACGACGATCGGGCTGTTCTATGCGGTTGGCCATTGGAATGCCTACTTTACGCCGATGCTCTATCTCAACAGCCGCATCAAGTGGCCGCTGCAGGTGATCCTGCGCGAGATCCTCTTCGAATCCACCGAATCCCTGCGCAGCGGCGAAGGAACGGCGCTGGCCAAATCAGCCATCGGCCCGCAGCTGAAAATGGCGATGGTCATCGTCACCATCGTGCCGATCGCCATGGTTTATCCTTTCCTGCAGAAATATTTCGTCAAAGGCGTCCTGATCGGCGCCGTCAAATCGTGATGTTCAATATCTGACAAAGTAAAAGAGGAGATCCGTCATGAACAGGCAGGAAACAGGATTTGGCATCATCGGCTGCGGCTCGATTGCCAATTGGCATGCCGGCGCGATAGCCCGGATCGCCGGCACCCGACTGGTCGCCGTCACTGATCTGTCTGAAAAATCGCGTTCCGACTTTGCCCGGAAATATGCGGTCGAGCCGGCCGAATCAGTCGAGAAACTGTTAAGCCGCGCGGATGTCGATATCGTCTGCATCTGCACCCCCAGCGGCCTGCATGCCCCGCTGGCCGTCCAGGCCCTCGCAGCCGGCAAGCATGTCATCGTCGAGAAGCCGATGGCCCTAAGCCTGCCGGAGGCTGACGCGGTGATCCGCGCCAGCGAGCAAAATCAGGTCAAGGTCGCGGTCATTTCCCAGCTGCGCTTCACACCGGCGATGGTCAAGCTCAAGGAGGCAGTCGACCGCGGCCTCTTGGGCCGCCTGGTCACCGGCGATATTTACATGAAATTTTACCGTTCGCCCGACTACTACCAGGCGGGGGGATGGCGGGGAACCTGGAAAATGGACGGTGGCGGCGCCCTGATGAATCAGGGGATTCACGGCGTCGATCTTCTGCGCTATGTCATGGGTCCGGTGCGCTCCATCCATGGCTATGCCCGGACGCTGGCCCGGCCGATCGAAGTCGAGGACACGGCAGTCGCCGCCCTCGAATTCCAGAATGGCGCCTTAGGCATCATCGAAGCGACAACTTCAATTTATCCCGGCCGGCCGCGCCGGCTGGAAATCAGCGGCGACCGCGGCACCATCATCCTGGAAGAAGACAGCATTATTGCCTGGGATATCGCCGGACTGCCGCTGCCCGCGGATGTGACTCTGGGCCGGACGCTGTCCGGTGCAGCCAATGATCCGACCGCCATGAGTCTGGATGGTCATGTCCTGCAGATCAGCGATATGGTCGAGGCTGTGCGCAATGGACGCGAACCGCTGGTCAACGCCCGGGCGGGCCGTCTTCCGGTTGAAATCATCCTGGCGATTTATGAATCATCGCGAACCGGGAAACAAATTTATCTGGAGCGATAACGACCGGCGCGTCATTCCTTGACCGATCCGACCATGACGCCCTTGATAAAGTACTTCTGCAAAAACGGATAAATCACCAGCACGGGAACCGTCGAAACGATAATCAAGGCGTACTTGATCAGTTCGACATAACGGGCCTTGTCCTCATCGCCGATATCGCCGATCATCTCGCTGGCGTTGGCGGCGATGAGAATATTGCGCATGACCAGCTGGATCGGATGCTTGGCCGTATCCTGCAAGTAAATCGAGGCGCCGAACCAGGCATTCCAGTGTCCGACTGCATAATACAAGACCAGAACGGCGATGGTGGGCAGGCAGACCGGCGCGAGAATGCGCGTGATGATCGTGAAATGACGGGCGCCGTCAATCTGGGCCGACTCGGACAATGCTTCCGGGACGGCTTTGAAAGCGGTGCGCATGAT
>JAEXPB010000161.1 GCA_023438965.1 Bacillota bacterium
GCGGCCTGCAGCAGGACTTCGATCGCTCCCTTCTGGTCGGGTGTCAGGTAACTGGATAGGGCGAAAGGCTCGATTTCAGATCGGCGGCACAGGTCGCGGATCTCCGCAGCCTGGTCCAGGATGGACTCCGGCTCGATCGTGGACCGGTTGTTGGACCAGTACCACATCGACCGGTCAAGCAGGGGATTGGGGTTGGCCGGCGGCAAGCCGGCGATCCGCCACTCGACGCCGTCATAGCCATGCCGGCGCAGTTGGGCAAGCGTGGTCTCCAGGTCGTAGGCCGGTGTCTGGACAGTAAAGACTGCATACTTGATCATGCAAAACACCTCACATTTGCCGGGCAGATTGACCGCTCGCGTCGGACGGGCGGATACCGGCTGACTGATAGATCCGCAGGATGGTCTCCACCGCCCGCATGGCTTCCTGCCCGTTCAGCGGCGGTGCGGCGCCCCGCTGCAGGCAGTCGGTGATCTCGGCCAGCTGCAGCCGGTGCAGCTCGCTCTCGATTGCCTGGTGGTTCAGATGATTGCTCAATTCATACTGGTTCAGATCGCGCCATTCGTCATCGGGCAGGCTCCGGCCATCCAGGTTCCAGTACTTGATCTGGCCGTTCTCGACCAGGACGCTGCCCCGCTCGCCATGGATCTCCAGGCGATCGTACAAGCCGGGACGCGCGATGGTCGTCCCCTCGATGACGCCCAGCGCGCCGTTCGCGAAGCGCACGACAGCGGCCGCCGTATCTTCGACTTCAATCGGATGCAGGTTGGTGGCGGCCAAGGCCTTGATCTCCGCTACCGGACCCATGATCCACTGCAGCAGGTCGATGAAATGGATCGACTGGTTCATCAGGGCGCCGCCGCCGTCATAGCGCCAGGTACCCCGCCAGTTGGAATTTTGGAAATAGCTCGGGTCGCGATACCATTTGACTTGCACGTCACCAAGCAGCAGACGGCCAAATTCGCCGTCCGCCGCCGCCTGCCGGACGCGCTGGTAAACCTTGTTGTAGCGGTTGTTGAAAATGCCGGTGAGCGTGACGCCGTTAACCGCGCAGGCGTCGATCATGCGCCGGATCATCGCCAGGTCGATCTCCAGCGGCTTTTCGCAAATCAGATGCTTACGGGCGGCAGCTCCCTGCAGCGCCAGCTGACCGCGCAAACCACTCGGCGTGCAGAGGATAACCGCCTCGACCGCCGGCTCGGTCAGCAAGTCTTCGTAAGTCGGAAAGCAGTGTATGCCGTACGTGGCGGCGAAACGTTCGGCGTTGGCGGATACGGTGTCGTAAATGCCGATCAACCGGGCATTTTCCAGTTTTTGCAAAGCTTCGGCATGGACGCGGGCGATATTGCCGGCGCCGACGATAGCATAACCTATGGGTTGCATAAATAGTCGTCCTTTACCAATTGTTATTCGGCCTGGCATTGATAGGCTTTGGCACGCCCGGCCAGGCAGCCGGCGATGGCCACCGGCTGTTCCGCCGAGGCCAGATCGGCGGCCGGCGGCTGACCGCGGCGCAGATGATTGAGAAAAGAGCTGATTTCCTGGTAGAAACCATTGGTCGCTTCGAATTGCAAATCTGCCGGATCAGCGGCCAGATCGGACCCGCTCAGGTCGCAAATCAACTGTCCGCCGCGGTACCCGGTCAACCGGCCCGGCGTGTCCGGGCAGCTCCAGACCGGCAGATGCAAAGTATAGCTGACACCTGGACTGCTGTATTGCAGGCGCTCGTGCACAACGCCGGCATCAACCGGGAAAGCCAGCTGAGCCAGGGCACCGGACTGCATGACGCAGTTCATCAGGATGTTGACAGCATCGGCGATGCCCTCCCGGGCCGGCTGGTAGAGGAATTCCACCGATGCGTAAGGTGAACGCAGGATATAGGACACCAGATCGATCCCGTGGATGGCGGTGGAGTGGAAATCCGGCTCCAGCCGGTTGACCCGGGACAGGCTGAGGCATAGCAATTCACGCCCGGTTGGCGTGTCCGGCAGCCGGCTCCGCAAGGCTTGCACCAGAGGCATGAAGCGGCGGTTGAAAGCGACCTGGTTCGGCACCGCCCGGGCTGCCGCCCGGCGGATCAGGTCCCGCGTTTCATCGGCATTGCTGCCGGGCGGCTTTTCCAGCAGGACCGGCAAGCCCAGGTCGATCAGTTCCCCGGCGATGGCTGCGGTATGGCGATAGGGTGTCGTTACGATCACGCCATCCGGCCGCTCTTGCCGGATCATGGTCCGATAGTCCGCATAGGCCTGGCAATAGCCGGTCTGGCGGCAAAAGTCTGCGGCGCGGGCCAGGTCAATATCACAGGCTGCGGCCAGCTGCAAATCGGGATCCTCGGCTGCGCAACGGATGTAGGATGGCCGGTAGGCACTGAAAGCCAGATTCCCGCAGCCAATATGACAAATCTTCATCTCCGTCAACTCCCCGGCGGTCCGTCCGGCCGCCCAGATATGGCTACTCTTTGACCGCGCCGATCAGGACGCCTTTGACGAAATACTTTTGCAGGAAGGGATAAATCAGCAGGATCGGCAGGGTCACCACGACAA
>JAEXPB010000205.1 GCA_023438965.1 Bacillota bacterium
GCGGCCGGCAAGATCGGCCTCGCTGGAGCCATGAAGGCCGCTTTCGTCACGACGCCGTACTGGCGCGTCGCCCAGGCGCAACTCGGTGACCAGAAAAAAGAGTTCGACAAGATGACCCAGTCGGATACCCCTTTCATGGTTGATTCGCCTTACGGCAAGATGGCGGAATTGCTGCTCAAGCTCTCCAAGGCCGGCATCATGGAAGATGACCCGCTGTCCTATGAGTGGGAAAACTACCTGAAGGACTTCGGCAGCGGCAAGATCGGCATGAGCTTTATCTACAGCTCCACCTGCGTCCAGTATATCGACCGCGGTGACGGCAGCATGAAGCTCGAGGACATCGGCATGGTTCCGTTCCCCTATGATAACAGCGGCGGGCCGTACACCACCCTGCTGATGGCCGACCATTCCCTGATCCTGTCCAAATCCTCCAAGAACATGGACGCCGCCAAAGCTTTCTACAAATGGCATATGGGCAAGCTTTATCCGGAATACAGCAAGGCCACCGCAACCATTTCCGCTTGCAAGGGCCTGGTGACCGAAATCCCGTACCTGCAGGAATTTGACAAGTGCCAGAAGAACCTGGTTAACGCCATCAACTATCCGAATGACTTCCTGGCCCTGATGAACAAGGCGCAGATCAACTTTGCCGCTCAGTATGTGGAGATTGTCGCCGGCACCAGCGTGGCCGACGAATTCAAGAAAATGAACGATGCCTGGAAAAAAGCCAAATCCAACTAGAAGACCGCTTTAACCGTCGGCATAGGGCAGGCTGCAGCGTTCTTCACTGCAGCCTGCCTTTTCCCTGAAACCGGTACCTGCGGGGAAAGGCTCCGATCATGCACTATCATCGGCAAAAAATAATCCTGCTCGTCTGCTTCCTGTTCCTGCCCATGCTGCTCATGGCTTTGTTCCTGATTTGGCCCTCGTTTCGGATGATTTTCTATAGTTTCACGAACTGGAATGGTTCACTGCCGCAATATGATTTCGTCGGTTTTCGTAATTACAAGCTTGCTTTCACCGACAGCATGCTCTGGCCCTTGTTCAAGAACAACGGCGCCTATGCCCTGGTCGGCATCCTGATGAATGCCGTCGCCCTGGCATTCGCCGTCCTGGTCAATCAACGGATCCGCGGCCGCAAATTGTATAAGACCGTGATTTTCCTGCCTTATGTCCTGAATGTCACGGCAGTGGCCTACATGTTCAATTTTATCTACGACTTCCGGGAAGGCCCGATCAATATGCTGATGCGCAGCCTGGGCGCCGCGCCGATCAAATTTTTCAGCGACCAGAATGTGGCCATTTTCTCGCTGGTCTCCATGTGGGGCTGGCGCTGGCTGGGCTACACGATGATCATCTACCTGGCCGCCCTGCAGTCGATCGATCCGGAAATCTACGAATCCTCCTGCATCGATGGCGCAAATGCCTGGCAGACTTTCCGCTTCATTTCGCTGCCGAATATATCCCGCATTGTCGAACTGCAGCTGTTCCTGGCCTTGAATGGCGCTTTCCAGGCTTATGCCGAGTCCTTGATCCTGACCAAGGGCGGTCCGGGCAAATCGACGTATACCTTCATGTACTACATCATCGACAATTATATTAATTTTGAGTCGTATGGCTATGCCGCCGCCATGTCGGTCATCCTGGTCGGGATGATCCTGCTGGTCACCGGCATTCAACGCAAAGTCGTCCGGGGAGGTATCCGTCTATGAGCACCCGAACCATCCGCCAGCCCCGCGCCTGGATTTACAGCATCCTGAAGCATCTGCCGCTGTTGATCTGGTCGCTGATCATTCTGGTGCCGCTGCTCATGCTGTTTTTTACCTCCTTCAAGGACAACGCTGAATACGCGCATTCCTTGCCGATCACGCCGCCCAAAAACTTCCTGAACCTGGCCAACTACCGCCGCACCCTGATCGAGGGACGCATTCTCCGCTCGATGTTGAACAGCCTGATCCTGGTTGTCTTCGGCGCGGGGCTCAACGTCATGCTCGGCGCGATGACCGCCTACTGCCTGGAACGATTCGACTTCAAGCTCAAGCCGCTGGTCAAATCGCTTTATGTCACTTCGGCGATCATCCCGCATGCCCTGCTGAATGTCGTCATCTACAAGGTTATGTATACGATCCGGCTGACCGGCACCCTGGGCGCGCCGATTGTCCTCTATGCCCTGCCCGGCATTTTGCAGGTCTGGATCTATCTCCAGTTCTTCGAGAAGCTCCCGATTTCGATGGATGAGAGCGCGATGATGGACGGCGCGTCCTATTTGCGCATCTTCCTGAAAATCATCTTCCCGCTGCTGCTGCCGGCTACCTCGACCATTCTGATCTCCCAGTCGATCGCCATCTATAATGATATGTTCACCCAGTACCTTTACTGCCCGACCACCGAGTTGAAGACGGCAACGACGGCCCTGATGACCTTCTCGGGCCAGTTCGCCACCACCTTCAATGTCATGGCCGCCGGTTGCGTGGCCGTCATGCTGCCCACGCTGGTCCTGTTCCTGGTCCTGCAGCGTTATGTCTTCGCCGGACTGACGGTGGGCGCGATCAAAGGATGAGCGGCGCCTGCTGCCGGTGCGGCCAACAACCAGCCGATTGAATCGCCGGCATGGGCATGATATAAAGAATAGCATCGAGGGACAACGC
>JAEXPB010000218.1 GCA_023438965.1 Bacillota bacterium
TTGTGATTAGGAACGACACGGGAATATCATGAGATGTTTGCCTGCGCAAACAGTGACGGGCTCAATTATGCCCGCCGCACCTGGCCGTCCCGGTTCACGAAATGCAGCAGCGCATTTTCCGGATCAATCAGCCGGCCGGCCCGGTCCGCGCTGATCATGCCGTCCTGGGGGATGCCATAGCCGTCGGAACCGGGGCCCAGCAGACGTAGGGCGGTTTTCAGCTCTCTCCAGTCTTCATCTTCCGCATGGGTGTCGAAGATGACCGGGACCAGGCCCAGGCAGGTGAAAATCTCGGCGGTGGCGTCATCGGCGGGATTGGCCCAGCGCACCCAGCAGCGGCCCAGCATGATGCTGCCGGCCGATATGCCGCAGAACAACTTCCCCTGAGCGTACAGCTCCCGCAGATAATCCGCCAAACCATGCCGGGTCAGCCAGCTGATGCCGTCCTCGACTTCGCCGCCGGACAGGAAGAGGACATCGGCCGCCGCCAGCGCTGCCTTGGCTGCCGGGATGTCCGCATTCGGCCGGGCCAGCCGGACCAGGTTGACCTGGCTGGCTCCGGCCCGGTGCAGCAATGTTTTGACGGCCAGGAAAAACAGCCGGTTGTCCTGGCTGGCGGTTCCGATGTAGGCCACCCGCGGCCGGCTGACCTCGCTGGCCGTCAGGGCTCGCGCCAGACCGGCCACCAGCTTCGCCTGATCCAGGGGATGGCCGCCGGCCAGCAGGAAAACAGGCTTAAGCGGGCTCATTGAAACAACGCTTTCTGGTCGAAACTGAAAGCCGCCTGGGTCCGGCGGAATTTGCCGGCCGGACCGGGCAGGATATTGGCCGTCGGCGTGATTGTGAATTCGCCGTCCGAGCCGTACAAATCGGCCAGAACCTGGCGAATCCGGTCCAGGACAGTCGACGATTGGCCAGTCAGCATCACCAGAAGATCATATTCGGCCGGACTCTTCTGCTCCAGGCGGAAGTCGCGGATTTCCGGCACCTGTGCCAGTTGGGCATCCAGCGCCAGCGTGGTGATCAGACGGCCGTCGGTGGTGAAAGTCGAGTTGGCTGTCCGGCCTTCAATCGCCTGGGCGATCAGTCCCTGGTGCCGGCCGCACGGGCACTGACCGGAAGGATGGAGGCGAATCAGGTCGCCGACGTCAAACCGCAGGATGACCGACCAGGGGTTGTCGAAGGTTGTCACCAGGATGCGTCCCAGTTCCGGACCGCCATAACGGCCGGCCAGGGGATGGAAGTCGATCCGGCAAAAGTCCAGGTTCTGGTGAAAGAAGCCGGCTTCGCATTGTTCCATCACGAAGCCGGTCTCCGTCGTGCCATAGGAGCTGACAAAGGGAGAGGCAAAGACCCGGCGGATGGCCGCCAGATGGATCTGCGACGGCATTTCATAAGTGAACACGATCACCGCCGGTGAAAACAGTTCGACGCCTTCGTCCCAGGCCCAGAAAGCCAGGCGGGCGAGCAGGGAGGGATTGGCCTCCAGAATGACCGGCTGGAAAACCCGCAGTTCCTCCGCCATGCGCCGCAGATGGCGGGACTGCCAGGCGATCAGGCTGATCTTCTCGTTCAGGTAGAGCGTGCGGCCCAGCAGGCGGTTGGCCATCGGCAGGTCCTCTTCGCAGTGGATGCCGACATTCAGGGAACTGGCCAGCTTGGCCTCCCGCTGCGGATATTCCAGGTGGGCGGTATGGGCGTTCAGCTGCCAGGATGCTGCCTCGGCACGGTCCCACCAGTCCTGGTTCCAGAGGTTGATGACCTTTTCCTCGGCGGTGCCGCTGGTGAAAGTGTAATTGATTTCATTCCGGGCCAGCGCGGCGGCCACATCCAGGCGATTGGCGACCAGACCCTGCGGGAAATGCTCGCGCATCGCCTTCTTGGTTAGCTCCGGCAGCGCATCATAGCGGACATCCAACGGGGCTTGCGACCCCGGATCGAATATCCGCCAGTGCTTGTACAGCGGCACGCTTCCCAGCGCCGTCGTCAGGGTTGCCTGCGAACGATCGAGGAATGCGGCCGGATAGTGGTAGCGGTCGGCCCGGATCATTTGGTCAGGCGAATGGCGCCGACCGAGTAGAGGAAGTTGTAGAGGAAAGCTGCCATGGATTGCTGAGCGTAGGACAGGGTATCCGCTGCCGAGGCACGCCAAACATCGCTAGGATAGCTATCAGAAGCAGAGACCGCATCAGCCCAGGTATAAGCATTTTTAGCGGCCGACTGGAACAGTGCCGTGCAGTAGGCAGTATAATACCGCTTGGCATCGATGTTGATGCTCGTGTACATGGTCGACGACGTAACCTTGAAGTCGGTGCGATAAATATCGACCCAGTTCTCGTATGCTGCGTGATTGGTCGTGATACCCATCAAGGCAGCGTGATGCGGTTCGTTGATGTCGGCCAGATAATGCAGTGCCCGGCCAAGCTCCTGCATGGCCAGCGATTTGTTCTTGGCGTAATATTTCTTGGCATTGTTGGCGTGAGTTGTGAAGCGATTCAAGGCGGTCGTCCAGCCCGCTATGAAAGTGCGACCGGTATAGGGATCGTAAAAATGGCTGATGTACAAGCCGCTGTCATTTTCGGACGTGTCCGGCCAGTCGGAGCCAGTCAGAAGGTCGGATGCATACAAGGTCAAAAGACTGGCAACTTTACTGGACTTGTCGGCATACAGGATTTCCAGCGCCTGGGCGGTCAGGAACTGGTGCGTATGATCGATACCGCCGCTGG
This sequence comes from Bacillota bacterium, assembly GCA_023438965.1. Taxonomy (GTDB): domain Bacteria; phylum Bacillota; class Clostridia; order Saccharofermentanales; family UBA5734; genus UBA8949. Next base: position 2,727 of record JAEXPB010000218.1, read on the forward strand.
CCCATTGCGGCGTTATCTCGCCGCTGGCCGGCAGGTTTGCTCCGACCAGGTAATCGCTGCCGCTGGCGATCAATTGGACAATTTCATGATTCTTTTTCAAACCGTGAATGACCGATGGGTTCTGTTCAGCCAGAACCGGCAGACTCAGACCGAAAACAAGCAAGAAGGAAAGGAACAGGCAGGCGATCTTCTTCATGGTGGTTCCTCCTCAATCCCATGATTTATCCAGAGCGATAAATCTGCACAGCGGCATCCACTTTGGCTGGAGTATGAACCAGATCACAATGACGGAGTATATTTTTATTTTATACTTATTTTAAAATCATGCAACGGCTAAGGCGATGCCAGTTGCAGCGGTTGTCAGTTCGGTTTGACAACCCAGAAGCCATGTGATAAATTAGCTATGGTTAACTTTATCAAAGAGAACCGGCAGGGAGACTATAATCATGACGATACAAGCTTTCTTGCTCGCAATCGGCCTGACGCTTTTCGCCGGGCTATCGACCGGAATCGGCAGCCTGATGGCCTTGCTGACCCGAAAAACCTCGCCGCGATTCTTGTCGGCAGCACTGGGCTTCTCGGCAGGTTTCATGATCTATGTATCTTTTATCGAATTGTTTGCTGATTCAAAAAAAACGCTGACTGACATCTTTGGCGCTTCCCGCGGCAGCTGGTACACAATGCTAGCCTTCTTTGCCGGCATTGCAGTGATCGCCGTCATCGACCGCCTGGTTCCGTCGATTGAAAATCCGCATGAAGCCAGGCGGGTAGAGAGAATGGGCAACGGTTATGGTATCGGCAATGTGTCTGCAAACGGAGGTGCCGGAACTGCCCTTTCCTGTGACCAGCAAAAGCTGATGCGTCTGGGCTTGATCAGCGCCATTGCCATTGCTGTGCATAATTTCCCGGAAGGCCTGGCCACTTTTGCCTCAGCGCTGCACAATCCTTCACTGGGCATCGCCATCGCGGTAGCCGTCGCCATCCACAATATCCCGGAAGGCATCGCTGTTTCCGTCCCGATTTACTGCGCAACCCATAGCCGCCGCAAGGCCTTCCGCTGGTCGTTCCTCTCCGGCCTGTGCGAGCCCCTGGGCGCCCTGATCGGCTACGCCATCCTGGCCAGTTTCATCAATCCGGTTACTTTGGCAATTCTGTATGCCGCGATCGCCGGCATCATGGTTTTCATCTCCGTGGATGAGCTGCTGCCGACCGCCCGCGAATATGGTTCACCGCATCTGGCCATCTATGGCCTGGTCGGCGGCATGATGGTCATGGCCGTCAGCCTCCTGATCCTGCTCTAGACCATTGTTCGCTGTCCGGGAGGCTTGACAGCTTCGACCAGCGGCGTTATATTGTGTATATACGATATACACAATAAGCCCGCCATGGAGGAGGCAAATGACGCGATGGACATTCTGTCAGTTCAAAACCTAAGCAAGCATTATGATAAATTCACGTTGAAGAAGGTGTCTTTTTCGCTGGAGAAAGGCTACATCATGGGTTTTATCGGCCGCAACGGCGCCGGCAAGACCACCACGCTCAAGGCGATGCTCAATCTGGTCCATGCCGACGGCGGCCAGGTAACCATGCTCGGCCAGGACTTTGCCAGCCATGAACTGGCTTGCAAGCATAAAATCGGTTTTGTCTTCGGCGGCGTCGATTATTACCCGAAAAAGAAGCTGAAAGCAATCACCTCTGTTGTTCGCCGGTTTTATCCGGACTGGGACAACGACGTGTACACCGATTATCTGCGCCGGTTTGCACTGGATCCGGAGAAGCGCGTCGATGAGTTGTCGGACGGCATGCGGGTGAAGTATGCCTTGGCGCTGGCCCTGTCGCACCACGCCCAGCTTTTGATCCTCGACGAGCCGACCAGCGGTCTGGATCCGGTTTCGCGCGACGACCTGCTGGAACTGTTTCAGAGCTTGATCGAGGACGGGGAGCGGAGCATTCTATTTTCCACCCATATCACTTCCGACCTGGAGAAATGTGCTGACTTCATCACCTATATCCGGGACGGCGAGATAGTCGCCAGCACCGACCTGACCGCTTTCCTGGATTCCTGGCGTCTGGTGAAGGGCAGCGTCGACCGCCTGCCGCCGGAACTGAAGCCGAAAATGCATGGCTTGAAACAGAACGCCTTCGGCTTCGCCGCCTTGATGTCCACCGCCGATGTACCGGCGGACTGTGCGCTGGATGTTGCGCCGGCCGACCTGGACACGATCATGATTTACTGTGAAAGGGAGTGATGACCGATGAAGGATTTAATGATCAAGGAGATCAACCTGGCCCGGCATCCAACCATGTTCATTTTCCCGTTTCTCGGCTTG
>JAEXPB010000226.1 GCA_023438965.1 Bacillota bacterium
CCCGGCTGCGTCCATCTCGGCGTAGAGAACATCCACAAGGGCGGCGCGATCGGCAAGGCCGGCTATCTCTGGGAAACCGCCATCGTCGATGAGAACGGCAATCCGGTAGCCCAAGGCGAGGTCGGCGAACTGATTGTCAAGGGTCCTGGCGTCATGAAATGCTACTACAACAATCCGAAGGCGACGGCGGAAATCCTCAAGGGCGGCTGGCTCGATACCGGCGACGTGGCCCGGATGGACGAGGACGGCTTCATATATCTGGTCGACCGCAAAAAGGACGTCATCATCACCGGCGGCGAGAATCTCTATCCGGTGCAGATCGAGGACTTCCTGCGCGCGCATCCGGCAATCAAGGATGTCGCGGTGATCGGCCTGCCCGACGACCGCCTCGGTGAGATTGCCGCGGCGATCATCGAACTTAAGCCCGGTGTCACCTGCACGGAAGAGGAAATCCACGAATTCTGCGTCGACCTGCCGCGTTATAAGCGCCCGCGCAAGATCATCTTCGCCCAGGTGCCGCGCAACCCGACCGGCAAGATCGAGAAGCCGCGCCTGCGGGAGATTTACTGCGGCAAGCGGCTGGTGGAAGCGCAGACAACGAAGTAAGCGGCGATGGCGCGCCGGCGCCTATTTTTGCCAATAGCCCGGCAATTGGCAGTTTTTGTAAACCAGATTTTCGTATTCCCGTGACAGCATGGGCTCGCCGGTATATTCGGCAGTCTGCTTGAACGTCTCGCAGGACAGGTTGACAAAGACCTTGGCTTTGCCCCAGTTGATTTTGGCAATCCAGTCCAGGGCGACCAGGATGCGTTTGCCGAACCACTTGTCCAGTGTGTTGACGACCAAATACCGGATTTTCCAAGCTTCATCGTCAATGACGAAATCTTCGATGCAGCCGAATTCGCCGCTCGTGGTGTTGATCTCAAAACCGGTGGTATCTTTGGTCGTGCGCAATTGCGGATCACGGCCTTGCTTGTCTTTGGCCAGATCGCCTTCGTCTTCGTGCGGGACAAAGAAGACCGGGCTGTCCTCCCAGTGATAACTGTCACCGTAATAGATCGGCCAGCCAAAATAAGTCAGGTATTCATCTTCGAACTGCCGGGAAACGGGCTTGTCGCTGTCCAGGGGCGGGCTGTCCTTGATCTGCTGCCGCGTCAGACCGACCCTGATGCAGCGATCGTCCTTGTCAACAGCGGTCAAGGCTGCCGGGGCGATCAGAACCTGCCGGCCGGGCAGCCAGGTGCCGGTGTCGGCGACCAGATAACGGATCGTCCATTCATGATCATCAAAATAGAACTCTTTCACGCGGCCAATCTCGCCGTCCAAACCGCACAAATGATACCCCTTTAAGGATTTTGCTTCATACAACATATCGATTGCCCCTTTCGGACATCGCCGGATAAACCGGGCGCGCGGCCAGGAATCACTTGATGCCAAGCCACCTGAGTATTTATTGTATCAAGGCACTCCAGCTGACGCGGGTTTTAGTAATTTCATGATAGGCGTATTTTATCAATTCGGCCGGAACCCAGGTTACACTCCGGCATATAAAAGGGCGTCCTGCGCTTGGCTGCGCCGGACGCCCGGTTTCAGGCCTGCCGGGGATTAATCGCGCTTCAGGCCACGCTGCCTGCCGCCGGCTCTTTGGCCGTCTCGGCTTTGACCGGCGCAACCGCTTCAGGTTTAGCCTCGGCCTCTTCGACAGGTATCTTTTTGTGTTCCTTGATGACCGCGTAGATTTCGTGAACCGGGTCCAGAACCTTGACCTGGGCCGGCAGATGAAAATCCGCCGCGGTGATCGTGTCGCCCAGAGCCTTCTTGCTGACGTCGATGACCACAATTTCCGGAATCAAATCAGCATGGCCTTCCACTTCAACATCCGTCTTATGAATGAGCAGTTGCAGGAGATTATGCTCCAGGGCGTCACGGCCGTGGAAGGCAATCGGCAGCTGGATCCGGATATCCTGCTTCAGGGATATCAACTGGATGGATACATGGATGATCTTTCCCTCGACCGGATGGTATTGGACTTCTTTGATGACGCCGTACTTTTTTTCGCCGCCGCTTTCGAGCCAGAGCTTAGCGCTGCTGCCATGCCGGGCGATCGCTTTGCTCAAGGCTGCGGCTTCAAACTGGACTGGCGACGATGCTGTGTCATGGGCATTGAGAACACCGGGTATAAAGCCGTTGCGCCGGGCCTGCTTCGGACTTCCATTGCGGGGAACCGCTTTCAGAACGATCTCTTCCATACCGAACACTCCTTTGCCTGCCGCACGAATCCATGCGAAATGCCGCCAATTGCTGCCAAGGCACTCGGCCCGGCGGTTTCAGCTTCCGCTATTCATCCAGATGATATTTGAAGGATAGCCTGACTTTGGTTCGATAGAGATGAATCTTGCCGTCTTCAATTTGAGCGTCCATCATGACCACTTCGGCGATCCGCAGATCGCGCAGTTTTATGGCGGCGGTTTCGATGGCATTGGCGGCAGCTTTTTCCCAGGACTCGGTGCTGGTGCCGACCAGTTCAATGACCTTGTAGACACTGTCTGGCATATAAATCATGCTCCTTCCGGTGCTTGCGCATGGCCGTGTTCACATGAATTGCCGAACTCCACAGGATCAGATTAGCACAATCGGCGGGTCAGTTCAAATAGCCGGCGGAATGGCGGATCAGTCCTGGCTGATCTGCTCCAGCACCTTCTGCATGCGCGGCCGGTTATACCGCTGGACGAAGATGCAGGGCAGATGGAGCGACAAGCTGATCAGCCAGATGATGATGAACAGCCAGGGCGGGTTCCAGATCAGGAACAGTGTCGTTTCAAGAATGGAGCGCAGGTGATGCGATTCAGCCCGACAGGTCTCGAAAATGAAGCGCCGCAGATATTCCGGCGATTTACTGTCCAGGCTGCGTTTGGAAAAATGGTTGCAGCCGTCGACAGTCGGCAGCTTGTCCTTCCAGTGCCGGATATGAAAATACCGCTGGTAGAAGCGGCCTTCAAGTTCCCAGGGTCTGGTCCGGAACAAGGCATGGGACGGATCGAACCAGTGCTGGGGCAAGATAACATCCGCCCAGATGCGGCAAGTCTGCAGGATGACATAGAGGACAACATCGATCAGAACCAGCGTCCAGCTGAAATGTATATCAAGCAGCATATCCGTCTCCTTTATGATATATTGGTATCTTACCATTTACCAAACCGCGCGACAACCTGGTTTGGACTTGAATATCCGTCCCGGTTCGGTGATAATAGAGAAAAGGCGCGATTTCAAATAAATAACAGGATGGTCAGTCTGGATGAATAATCCTCTGGTTAGTATTGTTGTTCCGATTTACAAGGTTGAGCTATATCTGGCGCGTTGCCTGGACTCGATTATCGCCCAGGATTACCGCCCCCTGGAAGTAATCCTGGTCAATGATGGTTCACCGGATAACTGCGGCGACATTATTCGCCGCTATGAAGCCCGCTGGCCGATCTTCCGCTCGATCTGGCAAGAGAACCAGGGCCTTGGTGCGGCCAGGAACGCAGGCATCCGGAGCGCTGCCGGCAAATATATCGCCCTGGTCGACTCCGACGATTATGTCGAGCCCGATTTCATCAGCAGCATGGTCCGGCTGGCCGAGCGGGAACAAAGTGATGTGGCCCTTTGCAGCTTTTATCTCGATTTCCCCAACGGCATTCGGATTCCCTTCCCCCTGATGACGCTGCAGCGCAACCTGCCGGGCGAAGAAGCGGCGCAGATGACTTTGAAATTGCTGAAAATACCTACCGTTGCCTGGAACAAGCTCTACCGCCGCGAACTGTTCACCGCTAACAACATCCTGTTCCCGTCGATCTATTATGAAGACATTGCGACAGTCTCCCGCATCCTGAGCCGGGCCGGCAATGTGGCCATGACCAGCAAGCCGTATTACCACTACTGTCTGCGCCGAACCGGCATCACGGGCAATTTCGGCATCCGGAACGTCGAGGACTTCCTGAAGGCCGTGGATATCATCCGCAACTTCATTTGGGACGAGCATCTCTGGGAATCCTGGCGCAAGCCCTACCGTGGTTTCCTGCGTTCGGTCGAAGCGCAGCTGATCCTGGAGATCTCCCTGCAGAAAAATTCGATCCCCTGGCGGAAACGCCAGCGCCTGATCCGCCAGGTGCATTACCGGATGCGCAGCCTGAGTCTGCCGCCGGTGGACGGTCAGCAGGATACGCATCAATCGTTGGCTGAATTCGGGAGAGTAGAGAGCAAAAAATGATCATTGAGATTGCGCGCTGGATCTGCCGTATCGTGTTGGCTATCAGCAGTTTGTATGGTCTCTACCAGACAGTTGTCGCCCTGCAGATGTTCGGCTCCTACCATCCGCCGGCTACCGGCGACCAACCGGCGCATCGCCTGGCGGTCCTGATTTTTGCCAAGAATGAAGAGAAAGTTATTGGCAATCTGATCGCCAGCCTGAAGCAGCAGAACTATCCGGCCGATGCCTACCGTATTTTCGTCACCGCCGACAATTGCACCGACCAGACGGCCGCCGCCGCCCGCACCGCCGGCGCGACTGTCCTGGAG
>JAEXPB010000267.1 GCA_023438965.1 Bacillota bacterium
CCCCGCGCCCAACCGGCGCTGGACAACACCCGCACGATGGGCGTCGCGCTGTCGCCCTGCATCGTGCCGGCCGTCGGCAAACCCACCTTCAGCATAAACGACGATGAGATCGAGGTCGGCATGGGCATCCATGGCGAGCCCGGCATCGAAGTCCGGAAAATGATGACGGCCGACGAAATCGCTGAAACGCTCCTGGACCGGATCCTCGCCGACATGCCGCTGCAGGCGGGGGACGAAGTCTCCGTCATGGTCAACGGCCTCGGCGCGACCCCGCTGGAAGAACTGCTGATCACCTATCGCCGCGTGCACCAGTTGCTAGCGGACCGGCAGGTGACGGTATACATGCCGCACGTCGGCGAGTTCGCCACCTCCATGGAGATGGCCGGCCTGTCGGTGACCATCCTGAAGCTGGATCCCCAGCTCAAGGAGCTGCTGCGCAGTCCGGCGTCCTCGCCGTTCTATACGAACCAGAATAAATAAGCCAGCTTTCCCACGGAGGTGCAGTCCTTATGAACAAGTCCACTCTTACCACCATCCTGGCCAGCATCAGCGCCGTCATGACCGAAAACCGGGATTATCTCATCCAACTCGACCAGCAGAACGGCGACGGCGACCTGGGCATTTCGATGAGCGACGGCTACCGGGCGGTGGCCGCCTTTGTGGCCGGCGCCGAGGAGACCGACCTGGGCCGCCTGCTGATGAAAGCGGCGCTGACCTTCAACGAAGCAGCCCCGTCGTCGCTCGGCACGATCACATCCTTCGGCTTGATGGGCATGGCCAAGGCTTTGAAAGGTAAAACCGACGCCAGTTTCGACGAGGCGGCCGACGCCCTGATCGCCGGTGTTCGGGAAATCATGGCCAAGGCTAATTCCAAACCGGGCGAAAAGACCATCCTCGACGCCCTGTGGCCGGCGGCCGAAGCCCTGAAGGCCAACAGCGCCCAAGGCGCCGAAGCAGCCTGCGCCGCCGCCTGGGCAGCCGCCCAGGCCGGTGCGGAAAGTACGCGCGCCATGCGCTCCGTCCATGGCCGCGCCGCTTATTACGGCGACAAGAGCATTGGCCTCCTGGACGGCGGCTCGGTCGTCGGCGCGCTGATTTTCCAGGGCATCCTGGCGGCGGTTCGTCAGGCGGGCTGAACGCCCCGTCACGCTATCCGATAATGCTTCACAAAAAGAGCCTGGGATCTTTCCGGTCCCAGGCTCTTTTTAGTAATCACACGAGCCGGTTGATCAGATCTTGAAGCTCCGGATGTCGCGGGTCAGGGTTTCCCGCGCCTTGTCCAGGTCCCGGTTCTGCAGGTGGTTGAGCAGTTCCTCGTGGTTCTGCACCAGGTTGCTGGTGGAATAGCGCAGCTCGTTGCGGAAATACTGCGCATAGGCGCGGATGGACGCGTTCAGGCATTTCTCGAGGATGAACAAGCCATATTCGTTGTTCGAGATGGCGTAGAGCTGGCGGTGAAAATGGACATTGTTATACCAGTGCTCGATCACTGTATCCTGGCGGGTCCGGGCAATTCGCTGCCCATTCTCGAGGATCTGGCGCAGGCTGATGACTTTCTCGTCCGTCAGACGGGGCAGCACCTGGGCCAGGTTGTCGCACTCGATCAGGACGCGCAGCTCGAGGATCTCGCGCAGCTGCTTCTCGGCGATATTGACGATGATGTAGCCAAAGCGCGGTATACTGCGCAGGACGCCTTCGTTGCACAATTCAACCAGGGCGTCGCGAACCGGCGACTTGCTGACCTTGTACTTGTCAGCCAGGATTTTCTCATTGAAGACAAAATCCTGCGGATAGACGCCGTTGAGGATGTCGTTCATGATCGAGTTGAAAATGCGGGATTTGATGGTTGTCTGCTTGGTCACCATAGGCACGGCCTCATACTCCTTTGCAGCCTGCTCACGCCTGCCCGGCCGGGATGCCGCTTCCGGCCACCCGGTCACGTCGTTCCGGCATTGGCCGGCCTTAGCATGATTTTGCGATAGAAGGCTCCACTGATATTATCAGTAACATTATTAGTATACAACACCCGGCCGGCGCTGTCAAACACCGGCCGGCGCCGCGGCGCAAGCCGCCCAGCCGCTTCCCGCCCGTACCAAAAAAGCCTGCCGGCATCGCTGTGCCGGCAGGCTTCAGGCAGGGCTTGTCGATCGGGGCTTCAGGCCAGCTGATCCGCGCGCCCCGTCAGTCGCGAACGAAATACAGCGCCGCTTCGCCCTTCTCGCGGTTGGCGGCGACAATCACGTCGCGGTCGGCCTCATTGATGACTGAAACATTGCTCGGGCCGACACCTTCGTCGATCAGGACGGCTTCGAGCTCAAGCGGCGCCAGACTGCGGGGCTGGACGCAGAACAGTTGCATCTTGCCGCGCCGGCAGCCGCCGAGGAAGGCCGGCCGGCCGCGCAGCGTGGCGGCCACGACGACGTGGTAGAAATCGCTGACCTCCGGATGCTCGAAGATCCGTTGCCAGGATGCCCCGGCTTGCTTGTAGATCCGGAAATAATTGCCGTGGAACGGTTCAATCGTGGCGATCTCCAGATGGCCGTCGCCGTCGATGTCCACCGCCGCCCGGTCGCTGACCGGCCAGTCCATGATCTGCTCCACCGCCCAGGCCGCGCCGTGTTCGGCCGGCGGCGTGACGACGAAGGCGCCTTCGCGGCTGCCGATCATCGCGGCCATCCGGCCATTCCAGGTCACGCGGGAGTAGCCGTGATTCTGGGTCAGGCCGTCGCGCAGGACGGTCAGCCGCAGCGGCTCGTTCAGGTCATCCGGCAATTCGGCGACATAGATCTTGCCCGGGCTGGACCAGTCGTCCTTGGTTTCCTTACGGGTCGCCAGCGTGCAGCCGATGAAATACCGCCGGCCGCCGGACTCCAGCACGTCGAAACGGTGGATGTACGGCTGGACGAACAGGTCCTTGACCAGGAATGTGCCGTCGTCCTGCGGCCGCACCCAGACAATCGTCGCCTCCTCCCACTGGAACATGCGGAAGAATTTCTGATTAGTCAGGAACTCGCCGTTGGTCCCCGGCAGGGGAACAAAGGTCATGGTACCGCCCGGCCCCGGCCAGACGGTCTCCTGCCGGTCAAAATCCCGCCCCGAGTAAGCATAGCAGGCGCCTTCGCCCTCTGTCGCCAGCAGGGCCAGCTGGCGGCCGTTAAAGACCACGCTCCCGGTGGCATAACAGCGGTTCAGTTCGGTCAGGAATTTTTTCTCGAATTTCATGGTTGCCTCCCTATCTTTACGGTTCAATGACTGTAATAATCAGGCCTTTGGCTTTCAGGTTTTCCAATTCGGATGCATTGGCTGAGCGGTCGGTGATCAGGTGGGTGATGTCGCTGATGCTGCCGCTCAGGAAATTCCGTTCGATCCCGATCTTCGAACCGTCCGTGACAACGATCTTGCTGCCGCTGCAGCGCTTGAGCATCATCTGGTTGATGGCGGTCTCCTGGAGGACTTCGCTGGTGATGCCGCCCTTCACGCTGATGCCGCTGACGCCGATGACACATTTGGTCGCCTTGATACGCGTCAGGGTGTTCAAGGCGAATTCACCGATCAGGGACCGCTTGTTGCCGTAGACTTCTCCGCCGGTCAGGATGATCTCCACCTGGGGATCGTGCGGCAAACTGATGATCCGGGCATTGTTGGTCACGATCACGACATTCTTCCCTTGAAGGAATTTGACCATTCGAATCGCCGTCGAGCTGGAATTGATAAAAACGACATCCCGGTCATCGATCAGGCCGGCGGCCTTTTCCGCCAGAGCATCGCGCAAGTCGTCGGCCGCGGTGGCAGACGGCGCGGCCGGTCCGGATCCGGCTGGGCCGGCGGTTTCCCCTTCAGGCGGCGCGATCAGCCGGACCCCGCCGAAGAAGCGCTCGGCCAGGCCCTGTCGGGTGATTGTATCCAGATCGCGCCGAACGGTGATCTCCGAAACATCCAGCCAGGAAGCCAGAAACGGCACATCGGCCTCGCGGTTCTCCTGCAGGAACTGCAAAATGCGAGTCTGGCGTTTTTGGATGGTGCTTTTGCTGCTTTTCATGTGTTTCCACTCCGTTTCATATCGGTCCGGGAATCGGCGATGATCACTTCCACGCCCTGTTCCCGGAGCAGGTATAATTCGCCGGGATCGGCGGCGCTGTCGGTGATCAGGGTATTGACCAGGCTGATCGGCCCGATGGTGAAATTATGCTGGTTGCCGATCTTGCTGTTGTCGGCCAGGACAATGCAGCGGCCAGGGGCACGTTTGATCATCAGGGCATTGATCGCCGTCTCCTGCAGGACCGAGGTCGTAATGCCGCGATGGCTGATGCCGCTGACGCCGAGGAAGACCTTGCTGGCACTGATGCGTTCCAGATTGTGCCGGGCGACTTCGCCAACCATGGATTTCTTATGCTCGTAGACTTCGCCGCCGGTGAAAATCAATTCAATCCGCGGATCCAGCTGGAAGGACAGGGCATGGCTGTTGTTGGTGACGACGATGACCCGCTTGCCCTGGATATAGGGCAGCATCATGATCGCCGTTGTGCTGGAATTGATCAGGATGGTGTCCCCATCCTCCACCAGCAGGGCGGCCTGGCGGGCAATGGCCTCTTTGCAGGATTGCCGCCGGGATGCTGATGCCGACAGGCTGGGATCCTCCTGCAATGAGCCGCTGATCAGGTTCGCGCCGCCCCGGATGCAGCGGATGAATCCCTGGTCTTCCAGGATCTGCAGGTCGCGGCGGATCGTCAATTCCGATACCCGCAGGAGAACTGCCAGATCTTTGGTCTGGACTGTCTGCCGTTCATTCAGCTGCTGGAGGATCTGCTGCTGCCTTTTATAGACCTGGGTCATGCTGTTCTTCATATCCAGCCTCTCCGGCGTTTACTCATTATGATCGTCATTGCAATCATAAACCAATTATATGATCTTATAAACGATTATATAGTTCGTTTAAACTCATTTTAACCCATATTTCAACCAAAATCAACCATATAAAAGAACATATTCGCGCAACAAATCGTTCGTATAATGTTATTTATGAACTTTATCCATGCAGTTCAGCCATATAAGATCGCATCGCATCGAGTATTCTAATGATTTTCAATTTCTCGCCTTTTATTTTGTTGATATTGTCAATCACGCGGTGTATTATAAGATTAAATGAACATTTAATTGTCGTTATACGAACATTCCAATCGTTTCTGAGGAGGATTATATGGGCAAAGTCGATACCATTACCAGAGAGTCCTGGATTCTCAGCACTTTCCCCGAATGGGGCACCTATTTGAATGAGGAAATTGACCAGACGGTCGTCCAGCCCGGGACTTTTGCCATGTGGTGGCTGGGTTGCACCGGTATCTGGGTCAAGAGCGAAGGCCAGGCCAATGTCTGCATCGACTTCTGGTGCGGCACCGGCAAACGCAGCCGGAAAAACCCCTATATCGACCCGCAGCACCAGATGGCCCGGATGGCCGGCGGCAAGATGATGCAGCCCAATCTGCGCGTCACGCCCTTCGTACTCGACCCCTTCGCCATCCGCCAGCTGGATGCCGTCCTGTCCACCCATTATCATAATGACCATATCGATGTGAATGTCGCCGCCGCCGTCCTGAAGAACGTCGCCGAACCGATCCCCTTCATCGGCCCGAAATACTGCGTGGCCAAGTGGATCGAGTGGGGCGTCCCCGCTGAGCGCTGCATCACGGTCGTGCCCGGCGACGTCGTCAAGGTTAAGGACATCGAGATCGTCGCCCTGGAATCCTTTGACCGCACCGCGCTGATCACCGATCCGCCCGCCGGGTCCCTCGTCGGCCGCCTGCCGGACGACATGGACGAGAAGGCCGTCAATTTCCTGATCAAGACGCCGGGCGGCAACCTCTACCACAGCGGCGACTCCCATTATTCCAATTTCTACGCCAAGCACGGCAACGACTACCGGATCGACGTCGCTCTCGGCTCCTTCGGCGAGAATCCGCGCGGCATCACCGACAAGATGACCGCCTCCGATATCCTCCGCATGGCCGAAGCCCTGCAGACCAAGGTGATCATCCCCTTCCACCATGACATCTGGTCCAATTTCCAGGCCGATCCCCAGGAGATCAACGTCCTGTACGAGATGAAGAAAGACCGCCTGAAGTATGCCTTCAAGCCGTACATCTGGCAGGTCGGCGGCCGGTTCGTTTTCCCGGACGACCAGGATGGCCGCGAATACCACTACCCGCGCGGCTTCGACGACTGCTTCACCGTCGACACCAACCTGCCCTATACCTCGTTCCTGTAAGTCCCTGA
>JAEXPB010000338.1 GCA_023438965.1 Bacillota bacterium
CACACTGCCGTCGTTTTTGTTATAGGCAACAACGCTGTTGCCGCTGTAAGTGCCTTTGGTCATGCAGAAACTGAAGATAACCAGGTCTTTCAGGTCCTTCTTGCCGATGATCGGCGTACCCATCGCACCGCCGTTGACATCGTCGCCATTGTCGGCGGCATTCTTGGTCCAGCAGTCGAAGGTGGCTTCCCACAGGATTTTTCCGGTCATGGCGTCAATTTTATAAACAAAGGATTTGCCCTTGTAGTTGCCGACAATATTCTGCTGCCAGTCCACCTCCGTACCGGTGTAGAGCGCCACGGTGTCGCTGGTCTGTTCCAGCACCGGCGTCACGTCGGAGTCGTCTTCCAGTTGCCTGGACCAGACCGGTTTCATGGCATTCAGGTCGACACAGTTCAAGATGCCTGAGTTATCGCTGTAATAGCCGAGATGGCCGTAAATCGCCAATGAACTCTCGATGCCGAAATTCTGCATGCCGGTCATTTTGTAGCGGTAGGTTGTGAAAACCGGGTTGATCGTTACCTTGCCCGCTTGCTTGTCGAAAGTCGTGTTCATCTTGGCCGTATAAATCATGCCGTTCTCATTCGGATAAATCAACGTGTCGGCGGCAGCATCAAAGATCGGCGAAGAATCGCAGGCACCCCATTGTTCCCGATATGAGTGGCTGTCCGAGCATTCCTTGTAAAGCAGCAGCGATTGGTCGATCAGATTGAATACCCGGAAACCGATGCCATCCACTTTACTGTTTTTGTCACCTTGTCCGACATACAGGATCGGGTAGCCGCGCGGATCGACGCAGGGCGTGCCCTTGATCGGCGCGCCAATGGTGATCGGATCGCGGGTTGGCGTGCCGTCATCCAGGTCAAGGAAATAGATCTTGCCGTCAAGTGTGGCATAGATCACTTCCACCAGGTCTTTCTTTGCTTTCTTTTCCGCTTTGATGTTCATCAGGTTGCGCACATCGGCGTCCCACTGCACCAATAACGGCTGACCGGTCCAACCGGTACCGGTCCAGGAAAAACTCCAGGCGGAAGACGGCAGGCTGCCGATGCCTTTCTGCCAGGTTTGCGTCATGGTTTTCTCGGTCAGCGTCACCAGGCCGAAGGCCGGTGCGTTGCGGAAATTATTGCCGCGGAAGGTCAGCACGCCGGCGATTTTGTTATACAGCAGCGGATCGAGCAAGTTCAGGGGATCCGGCCGGCTGAAAGCGCTCAGGGTTTTGTACTGGGCATCAAAAATCGTGGCCGTAAGACCGCGTTGGCTGGGTGAACAACCATCGGCCGGTGTTCCGGCGGACTGCTCTTTCAAGCTGGTCTGCGGCAGGAGCTGCGGATTGGCCGACGGCGGCGGCGTTGGTGTCGGTGTTGGTGTCGGCGTGGCTGTCGGTGCGGCGGTCGACGCGGTCTGGCCGTTTCGGCCGGTGGTTGCACCCGGCATCGCGCCGGTCTGGTCAGTGCTGCCGAAAAGGGGAAGCAAATCGGGCATAAACCGATATAGGGCCAAAGCGATTGTGACAAGAATCAGAACAAATGCGACAGCCAGCAGCAGTCCCTGATAATTGCGGCGCGACCGGCCATGATGTCTGCGATTGTTGCTTGGGCCAAATCGATTGTCGCGCACATACAGGTTCTTGCCTGGACTCATAATCTACCTCATTTCGGGTAATGGATCTTCTCATACACCATCTATTATATCACCTGAAATAGCCATAACCAATGCATAAATTAGTTTTTACCAATATGGTGCAAAGCCGGTGTTCATCGTCGAGATTACTGTCCCTGTCCGCTTGTCCTTATTCTGTTTTTCGTTTGTACTTTTTCTAATCCTTTTGCCTTTTTGCCCTTTCGACATGGTGTTCTGTATCCTTGACGCCGGATGTCCTGATCAATCCATGATTAATGCTTCGACCAGCCGGGCTGTATTGGTCAGATCCTCGACACTGATGTTTTCCTGACAGGAATGAACATCCTTCATGCCGCAAGTCAGCACAATGCCTTGAATCCCATTGCGCATCAGGACATTGTTGTCGCTGCCGCCACCGGAAGTCGCCAACTCGCCCGGCAGGCCAATCCGGTTACAAGCCCGGACATATCGCCGGACTACCGGATGCTCCGGTTCGACACGATAAGGATGATATGATGTCTCGGCCTGGATGGCGACCCGGGCGCCCGTTTCGGCAGCGCCCTGTTCCATGCCGGCTCGCATGTCCGCAGCTTGAGTTTCCAGCTTTTCCTGGTTGAGCGAACGGCATTCCGCGGTGACCCGGCAGTAATCGGCCACAATGTTCGTCGCGCCGCCGCCCTCGATGTGCCCGATGTTTGCGGTTGTTTCGGCGTCGATGCGTCCCAGTTTCATCTTGGCAATGCCCCGGCAAGCAGCCTGGATCGCGCTGACGCCGGTTTCCGGGGCAATCCCGGCATGGGCTGCCTGCCCGAAGATCTCGAAGGTCAGGGTGATATGGCCGGGTGCCTGCAAAGCTGCCCGGCCGGGTGATCCGCTCGTGTCGAGCACATAGGCTTCCCGGGCTTGCACCTTCCGGCAGTCGAAGTGGGTTGATCCGCGCAAGTGCAGTTCCTCGGCCACCGATAGCAGAATCTCTACCGGGCGGTGCGGGATTCGGTCCTCCCGGATCGATTGCATGGCTTCAAGAACCGCAGCTACGCCTGAAAGATCATCGGCGCCGAGAATGGTCTGTCCTTGGCTGCGAATCACCTGATCGCTGCCGATGACCGCTTCTTTACCCTGGCAGGGGCCGACCGTGTCCAGATGGACGCCGAACAAAAGCGGCGGCTCTTCCAGTTCACCCGGCCAGCGAGCCAGCAGGTTGCCGCAGTTGCCGCCGATTTCGCTGCCCGCGTCATCTTCTTCGATCGAACAGCCCTGATTTTGCAGCATAGTTTTGATCGTTTCCGCCATTTCCCGCTCATTCAGGGATGGCGCGTCGATCCGGACCAATTGGCAGAAGAGATTGGTCAGTCTTGCTTTTTGAATCATCTGTGAACCTCCGTTAACCGGTCACTGGTGCAGGCCAGGCCGGGAAATCCCTGTTGTCTGAGCACTTCATAGGTCATGATGGCAACGGCGTTCGACAAGTTGAGCGAGCGCCGCTGCGGCAGCATGGGGATGCGCAAGCATCGTTCAGGATGGGCCCGCAGGAGCGATTCCGGCAAGCCTCGGGTTTCTTTGCCGAATATTAATAGAACATGGTCTGTATAAGCAGCTTCAGTGTATACCCGGCCACCCTTGGTGGTGGCGTAGCATATCATTTTACCGGCACCGCACTGGCTCAGCAGGGTTTCCAGATTCGGCCACAGCTGCAGGTCAAGTTCGGACCAATAGTCCAGCCCGGCCCGTTTCAAATGTCGGTCATCAATTTTGTAGCCCAGCGGTTCAATTAAATGCAACCGGGCACCGACGACAGAGCAGGTGCGGGCAATATTCCCCGTATTCTGCGGAATCTCCGGTTCAACCAGGGCGATTTCAAGGCTCATCCGTTTCATTTCCTCCGGTTGCATGCTCCGTTGACGGCAGCAGGTCGAGGGCGATCCGCTCCAAGCGCTTCAGCCGATGGTTCATGCCGGATTTACCCAACGGTGGCTGCATGATCTCACCCAGCTCTTTCAGTGAAAGGTCCGGATTGGCCAACCGCATTTCAGCTGCTTGCTGTAATTCGGCCGGCAGCATGCCCAGACCGAAGGATTCGTTGATGCGGCTGATCAGGTCCAATTGACGAGCGGCTGTATTGGCTATGCGTTGCGTATTGGCACTGTCACAGTTTACAACCCGGTTGACGGAGTTACGCATTTCTTTTTCCACCCGCAAGGATTCAAATGTCAGCAATGAGCGGTGGGCGCCGGTTTGCAGCAGGAACTCAGCGATATGCTGGCCTTCTTTTATATAGAGCACATCATAGCCATGACGTTTGACCAGGCCGGTTCGGATTTCCATCAAATTCAACAAGTTGGCGGCCATGACAGCGGCACGGCTCCGGTGTATGGACAATTCCAGATGATATGATGCCGTCGGCTTGCTGATCGAGCCACAGATCAGGAAAAGCGCGCGCAATATCGCCTGGCGGCAGCATTCGGACATCTTGTCCAGTTCATTGGTTGTAAGGTTATCTCTACCGGTCCCGAAAAGCCTGGCGATATCCTGATTGATCGCTGCATAGAGATCTGGCTGGTTAATAGTCAAGGCCAGCATCTCCCGGCCGACCTGCCATTCAATTTCCGTGGCGTAGAGCTGCTGGATCAGGTTCGTCAAACGAGCGGCACAACCGGCATGGGCGGTGGTGATTGTCACGGCATTATCCGCCATCCGCCCGGCACCGAAAATAGCCGCGGCAACTTCCGCCCGTTGGCAGCATTTGCGCGGGCATGCCACCTGGCTTAATTCATCTTTAACCTGATGCGAAAATGTCATGTGCTTCTTCATCGGCCTTCACCGGACCAGACTTTCCACTTCTGATTTCCCGTTCAGCCTGGCGGCCGGCCATTCCCGGCCCAGCCGGCCTGGACGGTCGATCGCCAGCCGCAGAACCGTACGGGCCAGAACTGTGTGATCGTGGCGAATGACACCGTTGTTGACGCAAGCCAGCGGTGCATCGATCATAGCTGCTCCCAGCTGCTCGATTGATTCACGCTCAGCCAGTACCGGCACAGCGCTTTCCAATTGGTAGCGGGCAATCAGCTGGCGGTCGATCCAGGCATTGTTGACGATGCAGTAATCAATGAATCCGCTGGCGCTTGACCGGTCGGCATGCTTCAGGATAGCCGCCAGGTGACGGGCTGCGTCGTAACCCATGGTTTCCGCTGGCTGAGTCATGATGTTGCTGACATAAATCCGGGTACCTCGACTGCTGACGATGGCTTTGACGATTTCCTTGAACAGCAGGTTGGGAATAATGCTGGTATATAAGCTGCCTGGCCCCAGCACAATGATATCTGCAGCCTTCAGGGCTTCGACTGCGTCCGGCAAAGCAGCAGCATCGTCCGGTTCCATGAAAATCTCGGCAATTTCGTTGCCGGGGTTGGCTTGACGATGACCGATTGCCGATTCGCCATGTATAATGGTCTGGTCGATCAGGCGGGCTCCGATTTGGATATTCTGCAGCGATACCGGCAGCACCCGTCCTTTGACTGCCAGGACCTTGGCCACATTGCGGACCGCGTCGTAAAAATTGCCGGAAACAGCATTCATGGCGGCAATCAGCAGATTGCCGAAGTTC
>JAEXPB010000394.1 GCA_023438965.1 Bacillota bacterium
TTCGCCGCCCCTGGGGCTGCAGTAATGCAGCAGGCCGCCATACGACTCATCCCAACCAATTGTCAATGTCTTCAAGGTGACTGCTGTGATCTGACGGAGCCATTCCGGTTTGTCCAGCTGATCGGCCGCATCCAGCAGAAACCACATGTCTTCAACTGTATGGCCGGGATTGACATGTTGTCCCAGCAGTCCGGGGCATGGGTTATTTTCGGCATCGATCACCTCATGCAGGACATGGTCGGCGTCGATAAAATGGGTTAACGTATCTGCGGCAAATTTCTGCAGATCAGCCCGCAATTCCGGGCAATCGGCCGGATCGAAAATGGCGGCTGCCTTCAGCATTTCCTGGCTGACATGGGACAGGATCATCGGGATGCCATGTGCCCGGTACGCAGCTGACAAGGGATAGGGCAACGTGAAAAAGGCACCGCTGTCGATCCGCCGGCGGATGGATCCATAAAGCTGCCGGCTAAACCGGTATACAGCTGCGTCGCCGCTGGCCGAAGCATATCTGGCTAACCCCAGGACGACAAAGCAGTCGGCGTAGATGCTCATATCCAGATGATCGCAGCCGGCGACCGGCTTGGGCGCGCCGGTTTCGTCCATCAGGAAGACGCAGCGCCAATCATCGGCGCCAATCAGGCTGTGCCGCATCAGGAATTCACAGCCGTTCCTGGCCAGATCAAGGAATTCCCGACGCTGGGCAGCGGTGAAAATCGGGCAGGACGTCGTGGCCAGTTTGGCGAACAGCCAGGTGAAACGACCCTGGCTCCAGGTATATTTATCGTGACTGATCAACCGTTCGCCCCGATTGTCGAAGCAATTGAAGAAACCGCCGTATCTGGGATCCCGACAACGCGGCAGCCAGAATGAAAGAATCCGGTTGGTTAGTTCGTTCTCATAGAATCCGGCCAATTGCCGCAGCAGATCAACCTGCATGTCGCGAGCCTCCTGACATCAATCGTATAGGAAAGTTTCTGCGCCGTTGCTGAGGGCGGCAACCCGGCTATCCGGGCCATATTCGGCCAAAGCGTCGTTCACTGCCTGCTGCAGGCGGTCCATCGGATAATGCCGGCAACCGCAAGCGGCCATTTCGGCTGCCGTGACGCCGTCGCTGACGACGACCAACTGACGGCGGCGCCGTAATTTCGACATGCTGTTGCCGACCGCGATAGCCAGGGGATCGCCGATGCCGGTCTCGCCCCGAATGCAGGCCCTGACGATCGCGTCGCCGTCATCGCGGCCCATGCAGACCGGGTATTCGGCATGCGGGCCGATCCCTTCGTAATTGGGGCTGACCAGAATCATCGTGCCGCCGCAATGTCCCTTCAGAGCCGGTTCAGCCGCATATAGGGCCTTGGGCGACTGCCAGAAATCCTGGTCGGCCGGATGGGAGCTGACCACAACCAGTTCCGCTTTTTGCGGCACCGGGCAGCCCATGACCCGCCGGCCCGCCTCGACACCGGCCCGGTGTGCGGCAATGTAATGTCCGGCGACAACGCGATAGATCCGCAGATCCGCTGTCAGGACCGTATTGATGATGAAATCGAGACCGATCGTATCGACCCATCCTTCCATCATATCACGGATTGGCGTTGTACGCTGGCCAAAGAAATTGGCGTCGAGCAGGGCGGCTTTCAAATGGAAATAGGCTACCGTATGTTCGCCGGCAATGCCGGGGAACAGGATTTTGCCGCCGCCGCCCCAACCCATGACCGGGTGCGGTGCCAGATTGCCGACTCCGATGCGGATATCGGCTGCCATTGCCGTCTGGGAGGCCAGAATCCGAACGCCGTCCGGCGTGCAGCCGACATCAACCAGACCATCCGGATCCCGGAATTCGGAATTGACAACCCGGTAACGCCGATAAATATCCGATCCCACCCGATCAGCCAGTTCCGCCGCGGTCATGTATCGGTGACTGCCCAGTGCCATGACGATGTGGATGTCCGCCGGACGCACGCCGGCTGTTTCCAGCTTGCGGATCAGTATGGGGAGAATCATGCTGACTGGTGTGGGGCGCGAAGCGTCGTCGACCAGAATGGCCACTTTTTTACCGCAGCCGACCAGACTGGATAGGGGCGGCGTACCGATTGGCTCATCGATGGCCCGATTGATTTCAGCGCTTGGATCGGCAATCGCCTGAACTGGCGGCGGATCCAGCAGGCCGATGAATTGGCGGTCGGGGACCCTGAAGCTGACTGTCTGCCGCCCATAGGGCAAGCTGATTTTCATTCATAGCCCCCTTCTGGACCGAACCTCTTTGCGGATCAGATCCATCCGTTCTTGATATTCCGCAGCAGAGAGAATGATCTTTTCCCCGGCAGCCGGGAACAGGACGAAAGGGCCGCCCCAGCCGAGTTTACCCCTGTATTTGGGGCACAGCGTAAAATGCACATGGGATACTTCGTCGCCATAAATGGCATAATTGATCTTGTCAGCGCCAAAGATCCCGCGGATGGTCTGAGCCAGGGCGCAGACATCGTCCATGAAGTCATCCCGGTCGGATTTCGGGATTTCAAACAGCTCCCGGTAATGATCCTTGTACATGATCGTACAGCGGCCCGGCAGGGTCTGGTCCTGGCATAAAAAGACTTTGGACGCTTTCAGGTCACAGATTTCCAGCAGCACAGTCTGGAATTGTGTATCGCGGTCACAATAAAAACATCCGGCTGGAGAAGACATGTCATCACCTTCCAAGCTTGAAATAGCGATCCCCCGGGCAACACATCTGGGCGCTGCCCGGGGGATCGGCAAGAAGCATCAATCAGGATTTGCCGCGACCGGCAACGGGCTCCGGCGGGAGATCAACCTTTGGTGGCTGTCTTCCAGCGGTCGTAACCGGCTTGCTTGATCGTGAGAACCTTGTCGATGCCCATCTTCTTGAGATCGTCCAGATACTTGTTCCAGGTGGTGTCGTTAAGCTGGACGGTACCGTTGATGAACTGGGCGGTTGAGGTGTCGACGTACGTGTTGATGTCGGTGATCAGGCCGGTGAGTGTGGAATTCTCATCCGCGCTGTATTTGAACTGAGCGTCATACAAACGATCCTTCATATATGGGTAATAGCTGGCTGCGCTTTCGGATGCCTTCATCTCCTGGGTCGGATTGTTGATCGGGAATTTGTCGAGGATGACCAGGCCGGTGTAGCCGCCGCCATAGACATACTTGTTCTTGTACTCTTCCTCGGACAGGCCGAAAGTGTCCTTTGGCAGGATACGATAATAGTTCTTGCCATCGGCGGAGAAATCCCAGTCCGTGCCCTTGATGCCGAGCCAGGAGGACAGGCCGCAGATTCCGTCAAAGACATCTTTGGGTTCCGTGAAGAACATGTCGAAATAGCGCATCAGGTATTGCGGCGATTTGCAGCTCTTGCTGATGATGCAGCCGCACCAGCTGCAGGTAGGGATGCTGACAACCTTTTGTGTGCTGTCATACTTGGAGACCAGCGGCGGCAGGATTTTGGTTTCGATTTTACCGCTCTTGAAATAGTTGGCGGTAAGCTGGGTGCCGTTGTTGCCGATCACCATGCACTGGCCGGCCTTGATCTTGGAGTTGACCGTGGCATTATCCATGGTGAAGACTTCTTTGTCAATCAGCTTCTCGCTGTAGAGCTTGGCGACAAACTCGAGGTAATGGCGCCACTGATCGCCCATGCAGTTATAGGTGACTTTACCGTCGCCATTATCGCCGAAGCCGTACTGCCAGGCTTTGCCGAATGCCGGGAAAAGGTCCTGGTGCAGCCAGGTGATGGCGGAGATGAGTGGGTAGAAGCCCTGGACATTGCTGTAGTGGTCACGGGCTTTGACCAGCAGGGCATAGAAATCATCAACGGTTTTCGGGACCTGGGCGCCGAGTTCAGTCAGCATGTCATTGCGATAATAGATCGGATTGGCCATTGTGTACGTCCAGATGTACTGGACGAGCTCATAGATGGCGTTGTCGGACATCGTGCTGAAGGCCTTGATTTCAGGATATTTTTCGAAAGCTTTGGCCATGTTGGGCATGTAGGTCTTGTAGTAGTCGGCATAATTGAGGAATTTACCGCCCTCGACGCCGTGCGTCTGGAGAATGGGGGTGTCCAGCGGCGACTTGATCAAGTCGGGCAGGGTGCCGGCTGAGAGCTTCAGATTGATCTGGGTGTTCCAGTCGGTCAGGGAGATATAGTCGAACTTGAAATTGATGTTGGTGTACTGCGACCAGTATTTTTGGGCGGTGTAGGTATTCCAGTCGCTGGCCATCGAAGAGTCGTTAGCGGCCAGGACAGAGAAGGTGACCGGCTTTTTGGCGATCGGATAGCCGGTGGCATTGAAATTGTCGTCCGGCGCAAAGGTCTTGCCCTTGCCGGCGGCGGTCGTGGCGGCGGTGCCGGCGGCCGTGGTGCCGGCGGCCTGACTGCCAGTCGTGCCGGAAGATCCCGCCGTTCCGGCGCAGCCGGCGAGCAGGGCGATGGTCAGAACCAGGACGAGGACTGTGGAAAGAATTTTTTTCATGATATTTCCCCTTTCATATTGATTATACCCTTTTCGGGTTTGGGTTCGGCACTTGGATAGGGTTCAGATGGCGCTGGCCAGAAGCATCTCGGCCATATGCATGCTGCCGGCGGCATCAGCGATCGGGCACAGCGGCGCGGCGTTGGTGCGGAGGCATTGGATAAAGTCGATATTCTCCTGCTTGTAGCCATAATACTGGTAATATTTGGTGCTGCCGGCCAGGGCCATGCCGTCGATCGTCTCGCACTGCGGCCCGCTGACGCCGGCTGAAGCCATGGAGTAAATGCTCTTGCCCGATGAATGGAGGATCTTCGCTTCACAGGCTTCTGAGCCGAAGCCAAGATTAATGAATGCGCTGGCTTTCGGTCCGTGAATTTCAAAGGTGTGGACGCGACCGGCAGTCTGGTAATTGGCTTTGAGGGTACCGGTGATTCCGTTCTGGAAACGGATGACACTGCTCCAGGCATTGTCGACCGGACTGTTGTGACGGGCGGCGATGGTGGCGGCCTTTTCCGGTTCCGATCCGGCAAAGTAGCGAAGCAGGTCGGTGGCGTGCACGATATCGGAAACAAACGCATTCATATAGTGCCAGCCGCTGGCGATGTCGCTGCTTTTAATGAAAACACCGTCAACCTGGGTGATTGGCGTCAGCTCTTTCATTAGCCGGAAAACATGCTGGACCAGCGGAATATGCCGGCGATTCATGGCGACGGCGAGCATCCGGCCGGTTTGGGCAGCGGTTCTGGCCAGGGAGTCGGCTTGATAGGCATCGATGCCGGCCGGCTTCTCCATCAGGACATTCTGACCGGCATTCAGGCAGTCATAGACAACCCGGTACATCCGATCCGGCTCGACCAGGCAGACAATGCCGTCGAATTGCTCCCGGCGCAACATCTCGGGATAGGATGTATACGCCTTCGCCACCTGGAAGCGGGCGGCGGCGGCCTGGGCTTTTTCTTCGATCAGGTCGCATACCGCGGTGACCGTGCAGCCTTCAATCTCCGATAAACTGGGCAGATGCACGCTGTTGGCCATACCGCCGCAGCCGATGACACCGATTCTTACCTTTTCTGACATGCTAAAACCTCTTTTCTCTACAGACTGTTTGATGATACAGAATGCTTCGCGTTTCAAGATGACCGCAGCGGCTGTTGCCGGTCATGGCTCAATATGTCCGGGTTCGTGCCGATGCGCCAGCGATCGGGCATAATAGTCATCCCACAGCGTAATGTCGAATTCCCGGATGACTTCCTGGATGGAAAGTCCGTCGCACTCACTGGAAATCAGGACGGCTCCGACATGGCCGGGATCATGGATTTTGATTCTGCTGCCATATTTCTGTTTGGCTGCGGCAAATTTGGCGTTGTTATTGTCAATATGGACCACCCGGCAGTCCAGGTTGATGTCGGTTGTCACATAAGGATAGTAATTGGTCGAGCGGGCGACCAGATCGCCCAGCGGATTGATCACCGTGCACTGGTCACCGGCCACGCTGCCGATAAACCAGGCCCGGCACGCATATGCCCAGTAGTTCTGCATCAGCCCGCCATGATACATCGAAGAGAAAACCAGCAGTTCCGGCCGCGACTGTTCGTATTTCGCACAGAGTTCCCGGAAATTCAAGTCAAAGCAAATCACGCCCGCGACGGTGCCGAAATCGGTCTGAATCACCGGCGCTTCCTTGCCATACAAGATCCCGGCCTGGGTGTATTCGCTGGGGACCAGGTGGTTTTTGTTGTAGATGCCGTCGATTGCGCCCTGCCGGTTGATAAACTGGGTTGAGTTGCGGAATGTACCGTCCGGCAGGCTGCTCGCCGCCGAGTAGGCGATATGGCAATGATTGGCGCGGGCAACATCCATCATATGCCGGAGAATCCGATCACCCCGGGCCGCATAATAGGCCAGGCGCAGCTCCAGCGGAAAATTCGGCGGCCGATCGCAGGCTTCGGGCAGGACAACCAGGTCGGGATGATCGCAGAGAACATTTTCCAGGCAGGAATCCCAATGCCTGATCATTTCATCGACACAGGCCGCAAGGTCCTTGTGCGGATCGATTTCGTGCGGCCGCGGGGCAATGGCGCTGATCTTGACATAACGGGCCATGTTTCACACCTCCCTGTTTCCGGCAGTCAACAGTAAAGATTCTTGGCGGCGGCGCTGTATTCCCGGAAGAATGCATGGCCGTCATAGCCGGGATAATCAGCCGGTATGGCTTTTAGGGCGACCGAGCTGCCTTGCTGTTCCCGCGAGATCCGTGCAGCAAGCATGATCCGGACGGAATCCAGCAGATCGTCAACCGGAGCCAGACGATGCGGCTTCCCTTCCATGAAGCAGAGGATCTCGTTCAACAGAGTGGCGTAGAGACGATTGGTGTCGACCGTGAACTGAAA
>JAEXPB010000456.1 GCA_023438965.1 Bacillota bacterium
ACTTACCGGAGCTGCCAGTGCAGGTTTGTCGTTGCCCCGCAGATAACCAATCAGGCCCGATGACAGAACTGTCAGGACCAGCAGGATGGGCAGGATTATTCTGCGATATGACGCCAGCGCCAGACGGAATTTTCGAACAGGACGAACTGCTGAATCGCCGGCTGCAGAACGGTGCCTCTGCATGATGTCTCCTTTCCGGTAAAGCAAAATACGCGATTCCCATTATACGGCATCAGGACTTTTAAAGCAAGAAAATCCGGAAAAAACAGCGAACCGCAAAACTTGTTGTCACCTGTCATCGCCTGTCATTGCTGGGTTTGCAGCATTTTCGCCGTTATTAACCAGGCGCTGGGACAGGCTAACTCAACGTGGCTGGTCTGTGCTAAAATAATCCTGCCGGCTATGTGAAATCGGGCTGGCAATCGGGAGGACCCATGTTCGAACAAACCCAATCCGATCATAGCCGGCCGGTCCAACCCGGCGACCGCCTCGATCTCGAGGTCACCGGCATCAGCCAGGAAAGCCAGGGCATCGGGCATCACCAGGGAATGGCTGTTTTCGTACCCGGCACCATCCCCGGCGACCGCGTACGGGTCCTGATCGAGAAAAAAATGCCCCGTTATGCCATCGCCCGTCCAATCAAGCTGCTCCAACCGTCGCCCGATCGTGTCGTCGCGGCCTGCCCTCAGGCAGACGACTGCGGCGGCTGCTCGCTGCAGGCGATGTCCTACGCAGCCCAACTGCGCTTTAAAGAACAGCAGGTTATCGACGCCCTGGAACGCATCGGCCATGTCACCGGTGCGCGCGACTTAACCCGGCCGATCTTGGGCATGGACCAGCCCTGGCATTACCGGGCCAAGGTGCAATTCCCGATCGCCGGTACCACCGAGCAGCCGGCGATCGGTTTCTATGCCATTCGGTCGCACCAGGTGGTTGCGGCGTCGGCCTGCCCGATCCAACCGCCAGTCTGCGACGTCATCCGGGCGACGGTCCGGCAGCATATCACCCAATTCGGCCTCAGTCCGTATGACGAAGCCAGTCACACCGGCCTGCTCCGCCACCTGATCATCCGCATCGGCTTTTTTACCGGCGAAGTGATGGTCATCCTGGCGGTCAACGGTGAAGACCTGCCCGGCTGGTCCGAACTCTATACGAACCTGCAAGCCGCCATCGCCGGCGCCACCGATCCCGAACTGCCGCCGCTGCGCCTGGCCAGCTTATACCTGAATGTCAATCGTGCCCGCACCAACCTGATCTTATCCGAAGACTGCCGACTGCTGGCCGGTCAATCCTGGATCGAAGAGAAGATCCTCGGCCTGCGCTACCGCGTCTCGCCCTTGGCCTTTTTCCAGGTCAATCCGCGCCAGACCGAGCTTCTGTACGCTGCGGCTTTGGAAATGGCCGAATTGACCGGCTGCGAAACCGTGCTGGACCTTTATTGCGGTACGGGCTCGATCACCCTCCAGTTGGCGCGCCGGGCTCGCGAGGCGATCGGCGTCGAAGTCGTCGCACCGGCGATCGTCGACGCCCAGGTTAATGCCGAACTGAACGGCATTACCAATGTCCGTTTCCTGACCGGCGAAGCCGAGTCTGTCCTGCCGCGATTGATTGCCGACGGCCTGACCGCCGATGCGGCCGTGGTCGATCCGCCGCGCAAAGGCTGCGATGCCGGCCTGATCCGGGCCCTGGCCACCCTCGCGCCGCGTCGGATCGTCTATGTATCCTGTAATCCGGCCACCCTGGCCCGCGATATCGCTCTGTTGCAACCGGCCGGCTACCTGGTGCAGGCCGTGCAGCCGGTGGATATGTTCCCCTGGACTGCGCATGTTGAGACCGTTGTATTGATGTCAAGGACCGAGGCTGGAAACGCCTGATACTGTGGGGTTTTCGGGTTTTGGTGAAAATGGGGTAGTGGGAATTGTCATGGCCTTGGAAATGTAATAGAACAGATCAACGAGGAGTGCCGGAGACAAGGGCAAAACGCGTGTGGTCAGGTCAGATACCAGCGAAAATTGAGTGGTCAGGTCAGATGTCAGGTGAGAGCAAGTGGTCAGGTTGGATGTCGGGGTGAATTTGGTGCAATTTTTGATGTGGAAGGTGAATTTCAGATGATTTTAAGTCATCTCGAGAAATCACTCTGACGTCGAAAAAGGCGTCTCGTGTGTGCTCAGGTCAGATAACAGCGAAAATTGAGTGCTTAGGTCAGATGCCGGGTGAGAGCAAGTGCTCAGGTTAGATGTCATTATTATATCAAGATGGCATCTTGCAGTGTTACGAGACTTTAAACTGGCCCATCATTCCACTGTCTTCATGCTCAAGAATGTGGCAATGGTACATGAAAATACCAGGATGCGTGAATCGGACACGGATTGCGACTTCCTCTCCCAGGTTAACAAAAACCGTATCTTTAAAGCCGCGTTCTTGCAGAGATGGCGCTTTCCCGTTTCTGGATATGATCTGAAACTGGGTACCATGCACATGGAATGGGTGACCGCTGGCCTGCATCATGCCACCGCTGTTTCTAATTACCCAGATTTCGCTCTCATTGAGATAAACTTCTTCATCAATTCGATCCATATCAAAAGTTTTGCCGTTGATCGTCCCGCTAATTCCCATGCTTTGCAGGTCAAAGACTCTTGTTGTCGGATTATCGCTCAACTGAATCGGCATAATCGAAGTCAAGGAACTAGGAATTTCTGTCGTGTCTGCGTTTGTGCTGGTCAGATTGATAGCCATGATCGATTGGCTACCAGCCATGAGCGAGACAGTTTCGCCCCTGGTTTTGGAAAAATCAACAATGACTTCGGCTCGTTCACCGGGTGCCAGGAAAATTGATTTTCTTGCAAGAGGTGATTCCAGAAATCCACCATCAGAAGCAATTTGCTGAAAGTTGCTTCCATCACTCAAATTGAATTCAAAGTTTTGTGAATTGGAAGCATTGAGGATGCGGAAACGAACATTGCCCTTGCTCACGTTGAGATAGGGGTTTATAGTTCCATTGATCATGATCGTATCACCAGCCAGCACACCCATCATCGAAGTGCGATAGGCAAAACTGCCGTCGCTGTTAAAACTCCTGTCTTGAACGATCAATGGGATGTCATTGATCCCATAATCTTTTGGCAGATTCAATTGTTCTGAGATTTCATCATCGATATAGATCAATCCTGCCAGACCGAAATAAACCTGATCTGCTGT
Source organism: Bacillota bacterium (assembly GCA_023438965.1). GTDB lineage: Bacteria > Bacillota > Clostridia > Saccharofermentanales > UBA5734 > UBA8949. Next base: position 3,199 of record JAEXPB010000456.1, read on the forward strand.
ATCACCCATAAAATGAGGATGATACCAAAGTGTAGCCGCAGGCTGGTCAACAGTAAATGTCGGATTCCAGCTACTTCCCGGTTGAATCCCCTGATGTGGACCGCCATCTTGTTCGCCATCGACCACCAGACCATGCCAATGAAGGGTTGTTGAGAAGACTAGCTGATTGTTAACCTGAATATTAACCTTCTCTCCGTTCCTTAAACGAATGACCGGGCCGAGATACGATCCATTATATCCCAGTGTTTTTGTCTGCCGGCTGCCAAGAAAATTGGTTTCGCCAGATTGTACGTCCAGAATGAAATCAGCGATATCAGGATCGGGATTCTGGTCCGGCAGCAGAACAGGAATCTTCAGTTCGTTCCCATCCTGATTCTCATTCTGGTTACGAGACAGCAACAGGCTGGATACCAGAGAGTAGATGATTGCACCCAGAACTAGGACTGAAATAATCAGCGCGATTACAAGTAAAGTAATTTTTTTGTTATTAGCCATCATAGTATCAATTCCTAAGCAATCTCGCATTTATCGCTACGATTATGGTGCTCATCGACATAAAAATTGCCCCCAGTGCAGGCGTTATGACGATGCCCTGA
>JAEXPB010000466.1 GCA_023438965.1 Bacillota bacterium
CCAGGGACGGCTGAGACTGCCGGAGCCGCATCATCGTCGATGATGGTGCAGACGCCCTGTTCATCCCCGCCAGTCAACGTCGCATTCGACGGGCTGGACAAGTTGACCAGGAAGGTCTCGTCAGGCTCCGCCGCGTTATCCCCGTTGACAGTCACCGCAATCGTCCTGGCCGTCTGCCCGGCGGTGAAGGTAAGGTCGCCGCTTCCGGCGACATAATCGCCGCCGGCACTGGCCTCATTGTCGGCCGTAGCCCAGTGGACCGATACATCGAGTCCGCTGGCGGTGTTCAAGCTGACCGTGAATGTAGCCGTTGTCGTGCCGGCATCGCCTTCCGCAACGGTTACATCATTAATCGAGAGGATCGGCAAGGCCTTGACGACCATGCTGACCGGCACCAGGATCATGCTGTTGAACGGATCCGCGGTCTCAATGAGCAGTTCAGCGGTGTACGTACCTGGCTGCAGCACGCTGGCCGCCGCACTGTTGAACGTGACCGTGACAGCCTGCGATGAATCGGCGGCCAGATTGCCCTGATCAGGCGCGACGGACAGCCAATCGACGTCTCCATCGGTCAGCCAGGGCATGACTTTGGCCATCAGCTCGGTCTCGATCGGGTCGCCCACCGTACTGCCGCCCGCATAGTGGAAATCCCACGCGAAGTATACGGCCTTATACGCCAGACGCTCAATGCGCAGGCCGGCCCAATTGGCCCGCGGCGCAGTGTTGGCGAAGATGCCGACGGCATCCGGGCCGATCGTGAAACTGTCCGGGTAAGGATCGGCGCTGATGTCAGGATCCGTGCCGGCCTCGAGGTCCACGCCCTGGATCACGCCGTCAGAGCCGGCGTCCGCGGCATAAGTCGCTTCGAAGTAGGTTTGGTAGAGGACGGTGGTCCGGCAGGAGTAGCCGAAGTCATTGTCCGCGATCAGCAGCCGGCCGCCGGCCTCCAGATAAGCGATCAACTGGTTCTGTTCGGCGCCGGCGCTCGGTACGCCGGCGTAGATGACCAGCGAATAGCCGGTCATTGCCGCCGGGATGCCCGTTCCGGACGACGAACTGACCACATCATACGTGTAGCCGAGGTTATCCAGGGCCGTCTTGAAGGCATTGGTGGGGTTGGTGTTGCTGCCGCCGTCATTGACGATCAGGGTGTTGCGCGCGGTGATCGCGAATGGCGTAGCCGCGGCGCCGGTGTTGCCCAGATTCATCGCCCGGGTGACGGACTGTCCCCAATCCAGCGTGGCGCTGATCAGCGGCGGCGTCGCCGTGACGCAGGGCCGGAGCCAGCGCAAGGCGATGTCCTGAACGGTCGTTCCCCCGCCGATCACCACAATCCCGGTTATCGCGGCGGACTGGTGGTCAGCCGCTTGGACGTCAATGGTCAGGGGGCTGGCTGACTGGTCTGCCCAAACCGAATAGAAGCCGTTCACATCAGTCTGCAGAACAAGCGGCGCCGCAAAGGACGCGCTGTTGATCGTCACCGTGGCGCCAGCCAGCACGGCCGGATTCGCGTCGCCATAGCCCAGGCCGCTGACCGTCCCCTGCAGCTTGCCGCAGGTCGGTGAAGGATTGACGACCAGGCTGACCGGCACCGAGATCATCCCGTTAAACGGATCCTCGGTGGCGATCATCAGCTGGGCGACGTATGTACCCGGCTGCCTGATGCTGGCTGCCGCGCTGTCCAGCGTGACGTCGACGGTCTGAGTTCCCACGTCGGCAGCCAGGACTCCCTGGTCCGGCGCGACGGACAGCCAATCAACGTCCCCGGCAGTCAGCCAGGGCATGATCTTGGCCATGATCTCAGTCTCGATCGGGTCGCCCACCGTACTGCCGCCCGCATAATGGAAATCCCACGCCAGGTACACCGCTTTATAGGCCAGGCGGGCGATCCGCAGGCCGGCCCAGTTGCTGCGCGGCGCGGTGTTGGCAAAGATACCGACGGCATCCGGTCCGATTGTGCAACTGTCGGGGTAAGGATCGGCGCTGATGTCTACGTCCGTGCCGGCCTCGATGTCCAGCCCCTGGATCACACCGTCAGAACCGGCGTCCATGATATAGGTCGCCTCAAAGTAGGTTTGGTAGAGGACGGTGGTCTTGCAGGTGTAGCCGAAGTCGTTGTCCGCGATCAGCAGCCGGCCGCCGGCGTCCAGGTAGGCGATCAGCTGGTTTTGTTCGGCGCCGGTACTCGGTACGCCGGCGTAGAGGACTGCCCCATAGCCGGTCAGAGTCGCCGGGATACCCGTTACGGATGACGAATTGACCATGTCATAGGAGTAACCAAGGTTATCCAGGGCCGTCTTGAAGGCATTAGCGGGGTTGGTGTTGCTGCCGCCGTCATTAACGAGCAGGATCCTGCTCTCGCTGATCATGAATGGCGTGGCCGCAGCGCCGGTGTTGCCCAGATTCATCGCCACGGTGACAGACTGCCCCCACTCCAGCGTAGCGCTGATCAGCGGCGGTGTTTCCGTGACACACGGCCGGAGCCAGCGCAAGGCAATGTCCTGAACGGTCGTTCCCCCGCCGATCACCACCAGCCCGGTTATCGCGGCGGGCTGGTGGTCAGCCGCCTGGACATCCATGGTCAGGGGGCTGGCTGACTGGTCCACCCAAATCGAATAGAAGCCGTTCACGTCAGTATGCAGAACAAGCGGCTCCGCAAAGGACGCGCTGTTGATTGTAACCGTGGCGCCGGCCAGCACGGCCGGATTGGCGTCGCCATAACCCAGGCCGCTGACTGTCCCTTGCAGTTTGCCGTAAGTCGGCGGCGGATTGACAACCATGCTGACCGGTACCAGGATGATCCCATTGCTCGGATCTTCAGTCTCGATGATCAGCTGGGCGGTGTATGTGCCCGGCTGTCGCACACTGGCTGCCGCGCTGTCCAGCGTGACGTCGACAGTCTGAGTTGAATCGGCGGCCAGGATGCCCTGGTCAGGCGCGACGGAAAGCCAATCGATGTCTGCCGCGGTCAACCACGGTATGACGTTGGCCAGCACCGCGGTTTCGATGGGGTCGCCCACCGTGCTGCCACCCGCATAATGGAAGTCCCAGGCGAGGTATACGGCCCGATAGGCCAGGCGGGCGATCCGCAGGCCGGCCCAATTGCTGCGCGGCACCGTATTCGCAAAGATGCCGACGGCATCCGGCCCGATCGTGAAACTGTCAGGATAGGGATCGGCGCTGATGTCGGGATCCGTGCCAGCCTCGATATCCAAGCCCATGATCACGCCGTCGGAACCGGCGTCGGCAACGTAGGTCGCCTCAAAGTAGGTTTGGTAGAGGACGGTTGTCCGGCAGGAGTAGCCGAAGTCATTGTCCGCGACCAGCAGCCGGCCGCCGGCGTCCAGGTAAGCGACCAATTGATTCTGTTCGGCGCCGCTGCTCGGTACGCCGGCGTAGAGGACGGCCATATAGTCGGTCATCGTTGCCGGGATGCCCGTTCGGGACGACGAACTGACTACATCATAGGTATAGCCGAGATTATCCAAAGCCGTCATGAAGGCATTGGTGGGGTTGGTATTGCTGCCGCCATCGTTGACGATCAGGATCTGGTTTCCCGCGATGCCCATGGGCATGAATTGGTCGGGCAATTCGACGAACGCGAACGGTGTGGCCGCAGCGCCGGTGTTGCCCAGATTCATCTCCAGGGTGACGGACTGCCCCAGCTCCAGTGTGGCGCTGAGCAGCGGCGGCGTCTCGGTGACGCAGGGCTTGAGCCAGCGCAAGGCGAAGTCCTGCGTGGTCGTCGCACTGCCGATAATCACAACCCCGGTTGCCGCGCCGGGTTGGTGGTCAGCCGCTTGGACGTCAATGGTCAGCGGGCTGGCCGACTGGTCCAGCCAAAACGCATAGTAACCATTCAGATCCGTATACAAAATGAGTGGTTCCGCGAAAGACGCGCTGTTGATTGTCACCTGCGCAGCCGGCAAAACCGCCGGATTCGCGTCGCCATATCCCAGGCTATAGACTGTGCCTTGCAGCAAGCCGTAGGTCGGCGGCTGTTCAGCATGCACCGCCGTCATCATCGAAGCCAAAAGAGCGATGACAACTGCCAGTAGAACGAAATATCGAATACGCATGGTCTGCCTCCTTTAAATCCCTTGTCGATCATTTCAAGGAAGAGGATCGCCTGATCCAGTGTCCAATTGGAAATCGAACTGGATTGTGGCCAGCTTCACGGCTCTATTCAATATTCAATTGAGTCATGCGGATGGGGCTGTTGGTTCAATAGACGTCCGGACATTTTTATCAGCGCATTCAATCATTACAAGACATGGACAGATGATTCATCGAATTTGGACAATCAGCATGTAATTTGTTTAAGCATATTTCCGCCCCTAGTCTAGCACATATTCCGCAAAGGTAAAAGCGCCCCTCGACCTTTCTGACTAGTTGTGATAATATAGAATATATTACAATATTATTCTATATTATCGAACTAATTGAAGGAGGTTCATATGCCACAGACAGCTCGAAAATCCCCGGAATTTCTTGACCGCGCGGTGATCTACCAGTTGTTCCTGCGGGCCTTCACCCCGGAGGGCACACTCACAGCCGCCGCCCGGCTGTTGCCGCACCTGGCTGATATCGGTGTGGACATTGTCTATCTCTGCCCGATCGCTGAAGCCGACGACGACAATCGGCAGGATTATTGGAGCGAACGGCAGAAGAAAAGCCAGCTGGGCAATCCCAAGAATCCCTATCGGATGAAGGATTTTTACACGATCGATCCGGAATACGGGACAACGGCGGACCTGGCGGCCTTTGTCCGTCAGGCGCACAAGCTTGGCTTGAAAGTGATGCTGGATCTGGTATATCTGCATTGCGGGCCGCAGGCTGTCTTTATCGAGAGCCACCCGGACTTTGTCCAGCGTACCGCGAGCGGTGATGTCCTGTTCGGCCACTGGCATTTCCCGCTGCTGAACTTCGCGTCGGCCGGCCTGCGTGAATACTTGTGGCAGAATATGGCCTACTTTGTCGAAAAGTTCGCTGTCGACGGCTACCGTTGCGATGTCGGCGACGGCGTGCCGCTGGATTTCTGGGAAGAAGCCCGCCGGCGGCTGGATCCGCTCAAACCGGACCTGGTCATGCTGAACGAAGGCACCAAGCCGGAATATTTGCTCCGGGCGTTCGATTTGAACTATGACTTCCACTGGAGCGGTGTGCTCGGCCAGGCCTTCCGCGGCGAGATCCCGGCCAGCGCGGTCATCGACTACTGGCGCGAGTCCGGCGCCAAACGGCCGGCCGGCGGGCGATGTATCCGGGCCCTGGACAACCACGACATCGCGAACGATTCTTATGAAAACCGGATCGAGCAGGGCATCGGACCCCGGGCGGTTGAAGCCGCCCTGCTGGTCAACCATACGCTGGACGGCGTACCCTTCCTCTACAATGGCTACGAAGTCGTCGATACGATTCGGCACAGTATTTTCGGCAACCGCTTCCATGGCGCGAACCTGACGATCGACTGGTCCGGCGCCCTGACAGCCACCGGTCAAAAGCGGCTGCTCTGGCTGCGCGAACTGAACCAGCTGCGCCACAGCGAACCGGCTTTGGCGACGGGCGACGTGCAATGGCTGGAACAGGATCAGCCGGATGCGGTGCTGGCTTTCACCCGCACCTGCGCCGGGCAGCGACTCGCGGTTGTCGTGAATACCCGCCCGCAGCCGCTGACCGTGCAAATCAAGGTCGGGCCGGACTTTGAACCGGGCGAGGTCCTGATCGGCCAGGGCGCCGAGGGTGCGGAAACCAGACCGGCCAGTGCCGCCGGAACAGACGTCAATCCGGACTGCTGGCGTGTCGACCTGCTGCCTTACGGCTGCCTGGTAGCCGAATACTGATCAGCGTGATTTTCAGGCTTTGGCTTGCGGTGAATCCGG
>JAEXPB010000498.1 GCA_023438965.1 Bacillota bacterium
GCTTAAGGGCAGCGAAGTGATTCAGGATTTCAGCCGGGTTGACACCATTGTATTCGATAAAACCGGCACCCTGACCGTCGGCAACCCGAAAGTCGCGGATGTGCTGATTGATGCGGATCATCAGGCAGAAATCATCGGTTATCTGGTTGGCGTGGAAAGCGAATCAGACCATCCGCTAGCCAAAGCTATTGTCGAGTATTTCGGCACCGCGCAACGTTATCCGGTGGAAAAGACCGCTGTTGTCCCCGGCGGCGGTATTGTTGCCCGGGTGGATGGCCGCCGGGTAGCGGTCGGCAATCAGGCGCTGCTGGTACAGGAGCAGGTTCAGATTGCGGAAACAGCCCGGGCGAATATCGCCCGCCTGGAGCGAGACGGCGATTCGCTGGTCCTCATCGCCATTGACGGTGACCTGAAAGCGCTGATCGGTATCCGCGATCAGATTCGCCCGGGCGTCCAGGCGGATCTGCAGAAGCTGAAACATTTGCGGGTGCGCAATCTCGTCGTCCTGTCCGGCGACAATCAAGGGACTGTCGATCGGGTGGCCCGCGAAATCGGACTGACCGAAGCCCACGGCGATATGCTGCCGGGAGAAAAGTCGGCCTATATCAGCCAGTTGCAAGCGAAGGGCCAGATTGTCGCCTTTGTCGGCGACGGCGTTAACGACAGTCCATCGCTGGCCCTGGCCCAAATCGGCATTGCCATGGGCAACGGAACCGACGTGGCCATCGAAACATCGGATGTGGTTCTGATGAATTCAGATTTCAGCCGCCTGCCGCATGCCTTGGGATTGACGAAGGCGATCGCCCGCAACATGCGGCAGAACATCCTGATTGCCGTGGGCGTGGTTATATTCCTGCTGGCCAGTGTCTTTTTCAGCGAATGGATGAATATGTCGATCGGCATGTTTGTCCATGAAGCCAGTATCCTGGCAGTTATTCTAAACGGCATGCGGCTCCTGCGGTATAATCTGCGGCTGCCCAAATCAACAAATTGAGGAGAGATGAACATGCAAAAAGCCATTTTCCAATTGGAAACACTGACCTGTCCGTCCTGTGCTTTGAAAATTGACAGCGCGATCCGGTCGTTGGCGGGTGTCGTGAAAGAAACCGTCAACGTATCGTTTAACACCAGTAAAGTGAAGTTCGATTTTGACGCCGCTATCCTACCGGTCGAAAAAGTCGAGAAAACGATTACCGCCCTGGGCTATGTCGTCCTTAAAACACAGGTCAAAGCGAAGTAGGAATTGCGCCCCTGATCGCCGGCTTCGATTGGCGCCTGGATTGGCAGCCGACCGCCAGATACGTGCTGAAGAAATGGCGCTAACATGATATCCTGAAGTCAAGTCTCGTTTAGATGGAGAAAGACGAGATGTGCAAGCCTTATCTGATCATTATTACGGGAAGACCTGGTTCCGGCAAGTCCTCCTTGGCCCGGGCACTTGGCCAGCGCTTATGTCTGCCCGTCATCAGCCGGGACGAATTGAAAGAGGGATATGTGCACACCTTCGGCAAAAGTCATGCCGAACTGCCCGCGGAGACGAATAAAATCGTTAGCGAACTCTTCTTTCAAACCGTTAATATGCTTGTGGCAGCTAATGTGTCGCTGATCGCCGAAGCCGCTTTCCAACATCGGGTATGGGAGCCGTACCTGAACTTGCTCCAGGAAAAAACGCGAATGACCATTCTGATCTGCTCGACCACGGATGATCAGACGACGATGGTGCGGCTGATAAATCGTGGCCTGAACGATCCGCAGCATGCATATTTCCACGGTGACGGGGATATCGGCCTGGCCCGGCAGGGAGGGATCATCGAGCCAGCCCCCTATGCAGAACCCCATTTGGCTGTTCCCACAATCCGGATTGACACGACCGGTGTGTATAATCCTTCGCTTGAAGAGTTAAGGAAGATTATCTTTAAATCCGCTGATGATCAACTTGGCCCAATGGAGGAGAGGATGTAAGATATGGATCAAATTCGACCTGAGCAAGCCATTCATGAACTGACTTTAGTATTGATGTATTTGACCCGATTGAACGAATTAGGTCGCAAAGGCCTAGTCCCAGATCAGGACATTGCCTGGAAAGGATATGATTTTGAAGTAATAAATGATTTGGCGGATGATGATTTGATTTGGCAGGGCAACCGGCGCGCCAAGTATGAATATTGAATGACGATCATTTTTGGCATAACATGAAAATGAACCCCGAAGAGCAGTCGTCTGGCAAGAACCGCTAGACGGATGAATGGCGCCTGCACAGCTCAACAATCAGGAGGACTCGGACCATGAACAGGAAGATTTACCGGTTCGAAGCCGAAATCAAGAAGGTGCCCGATATTGACGGCGCCTACATCGAATTTCCTTTCGATGTCCAAGCGGAATTCGGTAAAGGCCGCGTGTCGGTTACCGCGACCTTCGATGGTGAAGTATACGAAGGAAGCCTCGTCAGAATGAAAACACCGGGTCATATCATTGGAATCAGAAAAGAAATCCGCGCCAGAATCGGCAAGCAGCCTGGCGATATGATCACGGTAACCATTCAGGAACGCGCTGGCGGCAAATAATCTGGCATCAATGTCACTTGGGAGGATTGCATGATTCGGAAACTGGGCACCCCTTTATTGATATTATTACTGCTGAGCCTTTCGCTGTTGATTTACCTGATCCAGTTTCTGCTTTTTCGCCGCCTTGAGGAGACGGAGTTTTATTTGCTGCAGGACCTGGCTTTCGTCCCGATCAGCGTGCTGCTGGTGACCTTAGGCCTGAACACCGTCATGGTTTACCGGGAACGTCAGGAAAAGCTGGAAAGAGTCAGCATTGTCGTCAATGAATTCTTCTCCGAAAGCGGCACGGACCTGATCCGTGCCCTGCAGCCTTTTATCAGCAACCTGAGCGAGATTGCCTCTCGATTGCAGCCGACCGCCGCCTGGCAGGAACGTCATTTTACGGAAACCGCCGCCTATCTCGCACAGTCTCCGGTAATCACCGATGCCCGGCGCAGCGATCTGAACGGGATGCTGGCCTTGCTGCAGCAGAAGAAGGACCAGATCCTGCGGCTGTTCGAAAATGCCAACCTGATGGAGCATGACCGTTTCACCGATATGCTCTGGGCTGTCTACCATGTTTATGATGAACTGCGATCGCGCGATTCCCTGCAGGACCTTCTGCCGGTTGACCTGCAGCATTTGTCCGGCGATCTCCAGCGCGCGGCGCAGCTGCTGCTGATCGAATGGATCGATTCGATGCGACTGCTCAAGGCCAAATACCCCTATCTCTATTCGCTGGCCGTCCGCAAAAACATCTTCGGCCAGAGCGATGTACAGATCCGATAATAATGAGGTAAACATATGATCAAGAAACGAACGAAAATAGCCCTGATCATTCTCCTGGTAATGGTGTTGGCAGCTGCCGGCGCATTTTACATGTATGTATCCGATTATTACCGCGCCGACGATGTCGCCCGGTCTGTCCTGCAGAACAACCCGAACTTGCAATCCCACGACAACCTGATCATCCTGTCGCCCGATCAGCCAAACGACACCGCACTCGTCTTTTACCCGGGCGGGAAAGTGGACGCGGTGGCTTATTTGCCAATTCTGGAGCAAATCAGGCAGAACTGCGGCATCACCTGTATCCTGGTCAAAATGCCATTCAATCTGGCCGTCTTTGATGCGAATGCCGCCGATGGCATCATCAATCAGTTCCCGGATATTAAACATTGGTATATCGGCGGTCTTTCCCTGGGTGGGGCGATGGCCAGCAATTATGCGGCCAGGCATGCGGAAAAACTCGACGGCCTGATTTTACTGGGCGCGTATATTTATGGCGATTATCCGGCTGCGGATACGCTGACTATTTACGGCACCTTGAATACGGCAGTCGCCGAGAAGATCAACTATACCCAGAATGTTTTGGCGATTGACGGCGGGAATCATGCCCAGTTCGGTAATTATGGACCGCAGAAGGGTGATCGGCCAGCCCTGATCTCTGCCGATGAGCAGCAAAATGCTGCGGTGGCGGCGATCAAACAGTTTCTGGCGCAAAGGGTAAAATAATTATTTATGATAGGAGATTTCCTGATGAAAAATGTTGTGATCACGGGCAGCACCCGCGGAATTGGCTTAAGC
>JAEXPB010000370.1 GCA_023438965.1 Bacillota bacterium
GGGATGACCAGGTCAACCAGCGAAACCAGTGTCGCGCAGAAAAGGTCCAGGAAAAAGGTCCAGCGATAGGGCTTATAATATTGGATGAATCGTCGCAGTGTTCTCATGCTGGACCGTCCGCCCCTCCCATTTCTTCGCCGGCCGAATCAAGCAAGCCCAATCCCAGGACTTTCTGGACCAGCCAGCGCGGCGCCAGCCAATTCAGGAACAGGCCAAAACGGAACAAACCGCCGGTCACGACGATATTTTTCTTTTTCAGCAAACCTTGCCAGCCGGCCCGCGCGACATTTTGCGGTGTGGCGGCAAAGCGGTTGAAATCATCGATCCGGTCCATGCGGGAATTCTCGGCGAACCGCGTCTTCGTCGGGCCCGGGCAGAGCGCCGTCACATGAATGTCGCCATATCCCATCAGCTCGGTGGTCAAGGCTGTGGTAAAGGACAAGACGAAAGCTTTCGTAGCGGAATAGGCATTGAACATTGGTACCGGAACAAAGGAAGCCACCGAGCCCAGGTTCAGGATCCGTCCCCAGCGGCGCGCCTGCATGTCCTGCAGCACCAGGTAAGTCAATTCCGTCAAGGTCAGCATGTTCAACTGCATCATGTTGAGCTGCTGGGCGATGTCGATCTCCATGAACCGGCCATGGAGCCCATAGCCGGCGTCATTGATCAGGATGTCGACCGTGCGGCCCTGCTGGCGGATCGCCTGATAGAGTTCATGGCCGGCATTCGGCTGGGACAAGTCCTTCTCCAGGACCAGTATGGATGCCGCCTGGCTGCGCAGGACTTCAGCCAGCCGCTCCAGCTTCTCCCGGCTACGGGCGACAATGATCAGATCATATCCCTGGGCGGCGCACAAGCGGGTCAGTTCCAGGCCGATCCCGCTGCTGGCGCCGGTAATCAATACGGTTGGCGTTTGCATAGTTCCTCCATATGACAGTTGTCAGGCAGCCGGCCGGCAATCGTGCGCGCGGCTGTGCTGCCAGCCGGGTAACCGGACCTTATTGTTTATATTAGCGGGATTGCGAACGTTATACAACTGCCGTTCTTCTCTTCTATCCCGTCTGGCGCAATATCCGGCGGCCTGGCGCTTTTGTTGCCGGCCAATATCATCTGCCTATTGACTTTCACATATTACAGAACTATAATCAGTATTGTACATTACTCAATAGTAAACAATGAAAGGGAGTTGGTTCAAGCGATGAATATCCAGTTCAAAAAAGGCGTCCTGGAAATGTGCGTCCTTTCGATGCTGGTCGATCAGGACCGATATGGATATGAGCTGGCCAGCACGCTTTCGGAGACGATCCAGATCGCCGATGGCACCATCTACCCCATTCTGCGCAAGCTGGCGGCAGATGGGCAGCTGTCGACCTATCTGCGGGAATCTCCGGAGGGCCCGCCGCGCAAGTATTACACCATCACCGGGCTGGGCCGGCAAACTCACCGGGAACTGCGTAATGAATGGCAGCAGTTCATCCAGCATGTCAGTAAAATCATGGGGGGAGTCAGCACATGAACAAGAATGAGTTTATGCACATCCTGCAGCAGGAGTTGAAAGTTCTTGGCCCGGAAACAGTCACCGACATTCTGGCTGATTTTGAGGAACATTTTGCCAACGGCCTGGCCAGGGGCAAGTCTGAGGCCGAGATAACCGCCGAGTTGGGCGATCCGCTGGAAATTGCCCAGCAGTATATGGACAGCACCGAAGCAGCGGTGGCATCCCGCCCTGTTCTGGAAACTGCCCGATATCGCCATCCGGATACGCCGCAGGCGCCCGCATCTGCCGCTGTGACACCGCGAGCCGCTGCGGTTCAGCAGCCGGCGCCGGCGGCAGTCGTCCCGTCATCGGTACCCCAGGTTTCCGTCGCCGGGGTGACCGGTCCCGCCACTCAGCCGGCCAGTCGCAAAATCAATGAAGCCGCCCTGGTTGCCGTCATCGTTTTCAACATCTTTCTGGGCATCCCGATCTGGATCGCCCTTTACAGCACGCTTTTCGGATTCTGGGTAGCGGCCGGCGGCATTGGCGTCGCAGCTTGCGTCCTGTTTGCAACGGCAATCATCAAAGCCGGTGTCACCAGCCTGATCCTGATGCTCTTCGGCTTGTCCCTGACAGCGCTGACGATACTGGCGGTCATTCTGATGGTCTATCTGACCAAATGGCTATGTCTGGGGTTGGCGGCCTATGTCCGCTGGAATCGTCATCTGGTGACTGGAGGGACTGCCGCATGAAAAAGACCGGTTTAATCATCACCATTCTCGTTTGCCTGGCTGTCTTCCTGACTACCCTGACCGCCGGCATCATCCTCACGATTCGGACTATCGGCTGGACAGCCTTGCGCGACAGCAGCCAGCTCCGTGCCAAGATTCAGGAAATCGCCGGCAACCTGCAGGATCTGAATGTCGGCGTCCGGCAGGATTTTAACATTGACGAAACCCGGACAGCCAGCCTGGATGGCATCGACACCATCCGGATATCCGGCGTCTCGGAAAGCATGACGCTCCAGGTTGGCGGCAGCCAGATTGAGGCCCGGATCAAGGGCACCTATTATTCGGTTAGCCAGTCGATGACCTGGGTGGTGGAAAAGCAAGGGCGTGAATTATTGATCCATGCCAAATATCCGGTATCCTCCATCAGCTTCCGCAATCTGGCCATCCAAGTC
>JAEXPB010000451.1 GCA_023438965.1 Bacillota bacterium
CGCTGATACCGATCAGGCGGCAGCGCCGGGAAGCCGGCCCGCTGCGCGGGTGATCACGTTGTCTCAGTAAAATGCGAAGCGCAAGGCTTGCGGCAGGATCCGGAAGTCAATTGCCTGTTTTTCGAACAGTTCGCCGTCATAATTGCCCAGAAGCAGCTGTCCGGCCGGCGCTTCGATATGCCCGCCGGTGATCTGCAGGCAATGCACGGCCGGATCGCCCAGATGTCTGCCCTGTTTGTAGAGCGGAATCAGCGGCAGAACCCGCCGCAGCGGCAGAGCGTCGACAGGCAGAAATCCAGCCGGCCATCGTCCAGCCTGGCATTCGGCGCCGGATTGAAACCGCCGCCGTAATAGCGGCCGTTGCAGATGGCTGCCAGAATGAACCGGGCATCGCCTTCGGCGGTGTCAGGCTTTCCTTGCCCATCGAGGGTGTCGAGGCGGAAATGCATCGGGTACTCGCGGCCGCCCAGCAATGAGAAAAAGATGGCCAGCGGATAGGCCAGACCACCCAGCCAGCGGGCGCGCGTATTCATGACGGTCGCCCAGCGCTGGACTTTGGAATCGAAACCCAATGATGTGATATTCAGGCAAATCCGGTCGTCGACGCGAAAGACATCGATCGGCCGGATATCCGGAGCATAGATGCAGCTGATGATTTCGGCCGGGTCCTGCCGGCTCAGGGCAGCATGGGTGAAATCATTGGCTGTGCCGATCGGCAGGATGCCCATGGCAGCCGGCGTGCCGGCGATGCCATTGGCCACTTCGTTGGCAGTGCCGTCGCCGCCGCAGGCGATGGCGACCAGCCGGCTGCCGTACCGGGCGGCCAACTCGGCGGCCAGTCCGGTGGCATGTCCGCCATGGGTGGTCAGGATTATTTCACCGGTACAGCCGGCGGGCGGATTGTCGAAGGCCCGGCGGACCAGCGGTTCAAGTGACGCCCAGCGGCCTTTGCCGGCCTTGGGATTGACGATGAAAGCAAAATGACGGGATTGGCTGTCAGGTACCATGCGTTGATCCTCCGTCACTTGGGGGTTCCGACTGCAGGGTATTTTTCCGGGGGAGCGAGTCCGCATTGATCTGATCCAGGTTGCGTCCTGTCAGCTCGCGCCACTTTAGTTTCTGCTTCGCCATCAGGTCGCTGATCATGCCGATCTCAATCGGCCGGCGAATCTTCAATGAGGTGGTCTTGACCATCTCTTGAAAGCTGAAGACATATTGGCGGATGCCCTTGAACGATGGCAAGCGGGAATTAATGTCGTTGATCAGCTGCGCCAGGTACTGGCCGACCGTGCTGTCATCGACGACCTGGCCGGTTTTCTGCTGCATTGTGTCGCGATCCACAACCAGCTTGGCGCTGATCGTTACTTCCCCATCCGGATCCTTGTCGCCCCAGACCAGGGATTCTTTAATAAAATCAGCCTGGCCGATCAGGTATTCGATTTCTTCCGGGAAGATTTTTTTGCCGGTTTTCAAGACGATCATCGACTTGACGCGTCCGGTAATGTTCAGGCAATTGGTCTGCGGATCCAACCGGCCGATGTCGCCCGTGTGCAGCCAGCCGTCGCGGTCGATGGCCTCGGCGGTTGCGGCAGCATCCTGATAATATCCGAGCATGACATTCTCGCCGCGAACCAGGATCTCGCCCGGTTCGCCCGGCGTTTCGCTGTCGATGGCGATACTCATGCCGGTCAGCGGCTGGCCGACGCTGCCGGCCACGAATAGCCGGGAATTGCAGCCTGCGACAACCGGGGCCGTCTCGGTCAGGCCATATCCCTGGAGGATGCGGACACCGATGGCGTCGAAGAAGCGGATGATCTCCGGATCGATCGGGGCGGCGCCGCAGATCCCGATCCAGAATCGGCCGCCGAAAGCTGCCAGGATCTGTTTGTAAACCAGGCGGCGCAGGTCGACGCCGATATGCCGAAGCGCTTGCGTAACCGGGATCAGATGTTTGATCAGCTTGTCTTTGCCGGTCTTTTTCAGGGTGTCCTGCACTTTGTTATAGAAATTGGTGAACAAGAGCGGCACGCCGATCAGCATGTCGATGCCATACTCCTGCATGTTTTTCTGAATATAGCGCAGGCCGTCGCACTCGTGGATCTCGCCGCCGACATACAGGGCCATGAACAGGCCGCAGGTGTTTTCAAAGGTGTGATGCAGCGGCAGCACCGACAAAAGACGGATGCCGGCTGGCAGGCGGACAACGCCGGCCAGGCCATGGATATCCGCGCAAATATTGCGGTGGCTGAGCATGACCGCCTTGGCGGCGCTGGTCGTGCCGGAAGTGAAAAGCAGCGAAACCAGTGCATCCGGATCGATACGGACCTGACGATAGGCACGGTTGCCATCGCTCAGCAATTGCCGCCCCTTGGCCAGAAGATCCGGCAGTCGATAAAAAGACGGTCCGGACGGCATGCGCTGTCCGGGTTGGCCGGCAGCGCCTGGATCCGCCCAGGTGACCATCCCCGCTTCCTTGTCTTTCAGACGTTCCGGCCGCAGGCATACCAAGGCCCGCAAGCGGGACAGCCGCTGGGCGGCTTTACGCATCACCGGCTGGAACGACGCATCATACAAAATGACATCCACTTCACCGCGGTCCAGCAAACCGAGCAGTTCATCCTCCGGCAAGAGGCGGTCCAGCGGCACCGCGACACCGACGCCGTTCACAATCGAGACGTGGGCCACGCACCAGGCATAGCTGTTCTCACCGATCACCGCCAGGCGCAGGCCGCCGAAGCCCAGCTCGAGCAAGGCCGTTCCCAAAGCCTCGGTATCGGTCTGGAATTCCTGGTATGTCCTGGTCTGCGGCTCACTGTTCAGCTGTTCCCGAAAACGGAACGCCGCACGCGGCCCGTACAGCCGAACGCACTGGTCCGGCATGTCGCGCAGATTGGCCATCGGCCGCACCTTAAAATACTGGCGACCTTCGATAATTTGCATCTTCACGCCTGCTTTCCGGAATCGGACGATTCGCGCTGCGCAATATAAGCCACTACTTCATCGATCGTCTTGATGCGTTCGATGTCTTCGTCGGATATGCGCAGGTCAAAAGTTTCTTCCAACTCAATTACAATTTCAAAGATAGCCAACGAATCCAGATTCAGGTCCATGATCAACTCGGTCTGGCCGTTCAGGTCGGTCAGGCCGGTTCCGGATATCTCCGAAATGGTGCGGATCACCTTGTCGTAAATCCGGTCGCGGTTGAGATCAGACATCGGAGGGTCCCCCCTGTTCAGGTGATGCGACATAACGCCGATATTGTTCGCCGATAAAGTCGGCTATTCCGGTCAGTGTCTGGAGCAAGACCTGGCGCTGCGCTTCGTCCAGCGGACTGGTCAGCCGGTCGACCAGCAGGGTGTGAAATTTGCTGTGCATCCGGTAGGCCAGCTTGCCCTTCTTGGTCAGCTCAATGCGAACGACGCGGCGATCGCTGGGATCACGCTGTCTCTCGACATAGGCCTTGCGCACCAGCCGGTCGACTGCCACGGTCAGCGTTCCGGTGGTTACGCCCAAAGTGGCGGCGGTCTCGCTCATCGTGCGGCTGCCGTACAGGCCGATGCCTTCGAGCGTATGCATCTCGGCGACGGAAATGTCCCGGAAATTACCCTTGCTCAGCGCCTTCTCCTCGGTTACCAGGATCTTGTCAAAAATATCCAGCAACAAGATGTTGATTTGCTTCTCATAGTCATTCATCAGCAGGAGCCTGGCGGCCGTCACCTCCTAGGTGATACAGGTAATGCGGGACTCGGGGACTTCCTTTAGTCTACCGCTCTTGCCGCCTTTCCGCAAGCCGGAGATAAGGGCGCAAAGGGCTGAAATAACTATGTCTGATATGCATGGACACCAGGATGCCCTCCGGCAGGTACGCAATGCTGTCCAAATG
>JAEXPB010000461.1 GCA_023438965.1 Bacillota bacterium
GGGTACTTCTCGGCAAAGACCGTGGCGCGGGCCGCCTTGATCGAGTCGGCCGAAACCAGGACATGACGGGGATCCTGCGCCGCCAGCTCCATCAAGCCCTGGATGAAGGACTCACCGGTGCTCTTGATCAAGCTGCTCATAAGCATTTTCCCTCCAGGGCCGTCTCGGCCAGCTGCACCTGCTCGTTGCTCGGTTCTTTCTTGTGCCAGCTGTTGTCGCCTTCCATATAGGGGATGCCCTTGCCTTTGACCGTGTGGCAGCCAATCAGCGAAGGCCGGTCGGTCACCCGGCGGGCTTCGTCCAGCGCCTGCTTCAGGCTCTGAACATCGTGGCCGTCCGCTTTCTGGCAATGCCAGCCGAAGGCCTGGAATTTGTCGATCAGCGGGTAGAGGCTGCTGATCGAAGCCACCTCGCCGCCGCTCTGCATGTGGTTGACATCGACCAGGACGGTCAGGTTGCCGGCCCGGAAATGGGCGGCCGCCATGGCCGCTTCCCAGTTCAGGCCTTCTTCCAGCTCGCCGTCGCCGGTGATCACGTAAACCCGGCTGGCGTAGCCTTGCGCACGCGTGGCCAGGGCTATGCCCAGGCCGGTGGCGATGCCGTGCCCCAGCGAGCCGGTGGTCATGTCGATGCCCGGTGTCTTGTTCATGTCCGGGTGGCCCTGCAGATGACTGCCCAGGGTCCGCAGTCCCGGCAGGTCGCCCAGCGGGAAATAGCCGCGCCGCGCCAGCGCCGCGTAGAGGATCGGGCAGGCGTGCCCCTTGGACAGGACCAGGCGGTCGCGTTCCGGCCACTGCGGATTGGCCGGGTCTATCTTCATTTCGTGGAAATAGAGCA
Organism: Bacillota bacterium; assembly: GCA_023438965.1. Taxonomy (GTDB): domain Bacteria; phylum Bacillota; class Clostridia; order Saccharofermentanales; family UBA5734; genus UBA8949. The sequence continues at coordinate 838 of JAEXPB010000461.1, forward strand.
GGGCGATCATCTCGGCGATCGACATCGCTGGGCCGGGATGTCCGTCGCCGCAGCAGTTGATCGTCCGCACCACATCGAGGCGCAGGGTATTGGCCATCTGGCCGATTTCCGCGAGCGGCAGGCCGGCGGTGAACTGGCGGGTATCTTTTACATCTGGCATGGCGTCCACCTTACTGGTTCATCTGCTGGCCAATGACTTCCAGCAGATCGTCCCATCCCTTGAGGAACTGCGACCGGAACAGCTCGACCGGTCCGAAGTCGGCGAACTCCGCCGGCTGCAGGCCATCGATGTAATAAGCCCGGGCGAAGTCCGGCACCTGGGTCAGCAATTCGTCGAGCACGGCGTCGTCGGCCGGCAACTGCATCCGCTTGATCACCGGCGGGTTCTGTTCGATCAGCTTGTCGGCCGTGCCTTCCCAGTTGATCGTGACATGCATCGCGCCGCCGACCATTTCGGTGAAGTGGTGCAGCCCGCGCGCGCCGCCGCCCAGCATGATGCCGGGGTATTCCCGCTCCTGCATCAGGCGCAGCTGCTTGCGCGCCGCCAGCGTGCCGGCCTGGAACAGGCTGTCCGGGCTGACGTTGATCTGGCCGGCGGCGGCCAGGTGCTTCAGGTGATCGTCGAAGATCCCGGTGATATGGGTGACGAAGAAGGCCGGCTGCTGCATGGTCCGCCGGCTGGCCGCCTGGTAGGCTTCGCAGACGGCGATCATCTGGGCCATGCTCATAATTTCCGTGGCAATGATCGGGACATTGCGGCCAACCAAGTCGCCGATGGCTGTCAGGCCCGCCTCGGTGACCGGGATCTTGGCGATCGCGTTGGCGCCCAGCTGCATGTCGGCGAGTGCCTCGCGGATGATGTTATCCGGATCCATCTCGGCATGGGGATCACCCTGGATCGACACGAAGCCGAACCGGCCATTTGTCTCGGCATAGCGGTTGGCGAATTCGGCCAGCAGCACCTGCACCAGCCGGCGCTGGACCAGAACCGCCGCCTCGGTGGCGGAGTGCGCGCCGGCAGCGATCGTCTCGCTGATGATCGACCGGGCCAACTCGCCGTCATCCGCCGAACGGACCATCTTGATCGCGTGGGTCGGATTGGTGGTGCAGCCGACGGTGCCCGCTTCCAGGGCGAGTCTGGCCTGGCGGCGGGTCGGGTTGTTCACCCAGAAGCGGGTGGGGGTCAGGGCATGGACGCGGTGGAAATAGTCGTTGGGCAGCATCGTTATTCTCCTTCGGATTATCCTGATGAGCGGCCGGTAAAGATATTATTAGTTGTTACAGAGTTCCAACGCCCGCTGCACGGCCAGGGCGCCGAAACGCGGGCTGGAAAAGACCGGCAAGCCGGTCGCGGCGGCGATGGCCTGCTCAAAGGACACCATCGAGCCCTGGGCCAGGACGATGCAGTCGACCTTGTCCCGGATCGCACAGGCCGCCTGGATAAGAATATCCACCACCTGTTCGGCTGGCCGGCCGAAAGTTCCCTCGGCAATCCGGCCGACTATGTCGGTCCGGCGGCCGGCTGCGGCGGCCTTCTGGCTCAAAAGCCTTTTGGTTGGTTCCATCGTGGACGTCAGGGTGGCCAGCACGCCGACATGCTGGAAATCCATGACAGCCGTTCGGGCCATCTCCTCGTCGATCCGGACCAGCCGGACACCCAGGCTGGCCAGCAGCGGCTTGGCCGCTTCCGCAACGTCACCCACCGATGAGCAGGCGTTGAGAATCACGTCCGCGCCGGAATCCATGGCCTGCATGAACAGGCTGACCAGGCTGCGCCGGGCCCATTGGCTGGGGCTGCCATTGGCGATCGCGTCATTGATGATTGCCGGATTGCTGAAAGTCAGGATGGTCAGATTCACGCCCGGCAAGGCGGACCTGACTTCCCGCTCGATCGCTTCGACCAGATGGAGGGGCATTCCGGTGTAAACAATGGCAAGTTTAGCTTCTTTGACCAATCTGGCCACCTCTTTCTTGAGGAATTGTGTGTAACATCCTACGTTGTATGTTCATGGTTCCATTTAATCACCTCCGCTGAATCCTGTCAATCCTCCCTTGACCGAAAAAATGGTAAAACCCATAACCGACGACGAAGAGACACTTCTGACTACTTGTCTACTTGTATACAAGTTGTTATAATGAACTCATTCCATAGACGCAAAGGAGCCGGCAATGACAACCTACCGCGATCGGCACAACATCAGTCATCTGGAGCTTTACGAGGCGATCCGGAACGACATCCTGACCCTGGTCTACAAGCCGGGCCAGCTGCTGAGTGAAAGCCTGATCACGACACGTTTCCAGGTCTCCCGTTCACCGGTGCGCACGGTATTCACCCGGCTGGCTGAAGAGAACCTGCTCGAGATCCGGCCGCAAAAAGGGTCGTTCGTCTCTCTTCTGGACTTCGATTTCATCAAGGATATCGTTTATATGCGCACGCTGGTCGAAGCCGACGTGCTGCGAACTGTCGCTGGCAAAGCCGATCCCGGACTGCTGGCGGATCTGGAGGCCAATCTGGCCGGACAAAAGCTGGCTATTCTCCAGCGTCAGCCGCTCGTGCAGTTCAATCGTCTGGATTCCGAATTTCACGCCCTCAGTTTCGCCGCCGCCGGGCGCCGGCAGCTCTGGCAGGTCCTGCAGGCCTCGGAGGTCCATTACCAGCGGTTCCGTCACCTGGACATCGTCTCGGATGATCTGCTGGAATCCCTTTACCAGGAGCACGCCGCCATCGGCCGCCTGATTCGCGCTCAAGACCAGGACCGGCTGACCAAGGCCATCACCGACCATCTGCAGGGCGGCATCCGGCGTCTGGAATCCCATATCCTCACCGGTCATCCCGAGTATTTCCTGCCGGTCACCCGGCCGGCTCCCTGAGCACATTCCCGACCAGACCCAAACCGGCGATCTGAACCATGATATTGAACAACGATATTTTTATAAAGGAGCGAATCATTATGAACACTTTCCAGCAAATCGAGCAGTGCGGCATTGTCCCTGTCATCGTCCTGAACGACGCGGCCCGGGCCGTTCCGCTGGCCAAGGCCCTGCTTGCCGGCGGTATCGGTGTCATCGAGATCACCTTCCGCACGGCCGCCGCCCGCGAAGCCATTGCCCGGATAGCCGCCGAGGTCCCGGCAATGCTGGTCGGCGCCGGCACGATCCTGACCCTGGAACAGTTGGATGCCGCGATTGCCGCCGGCGCCCGCTTCCTGGTCTCCCCCGGCCTGGACGCCGACCTGGTCCGGGCGGCCCAGGCCCGGGACATCACGATCCTGCCGGGTGCAGTCACCCCTTCGGAAATCATGCAGGGCTTGAAGCTGGGCCTGGACGTTTTCAAGTTCTTTCCGGCCGAGAATTACGGCGGTCTGGCTACTATCAAAGCCCTGGCCGCGCCGTTCGGCAAGATCCGCTTCATGCCGACCGGCGGCGTATCGGAGAAGAACGTATCCGATTACCTGAAAAACCCGAAGATCGCCGCTGTCGGCGGCAGCTGGATGGCGCCGGGCGACCTGATCGATGCCGGCGACTTCGCCGAAATCCAACGCCGTACGGAGCAGGCTGTCGCGCTGCTGCGCTCGATCCGGCCCTGATCAGGCGGGAGATATTGATATGAAAATGAAACTGCGTGATCCCCAATCCTGTCGGTTCGACCAGCTCTCCCTCGGCGAAGTGATGCTGCGCCTTGACCCCGGCGAAGGCCGCATCCGCACGGCCCGCCAGTTCACCGCCTGGGAAGGCGGCGGCGAATACAATGTCGCCCGCGGGCTGCGCAAGTGTTTCCAGCTGAAGACGGCTGTCATCACCGCCCTGGCGGACAATGACATCGGCTATTTGATCGAGGATCTCATGTTGCAGGGCGGCGTCGACACCTCCCTGGTCCGCTGGCTGCCGTATGACGGGATCGGCCGGCAATGCCGCAACGGCCTGAACTTCACCGAGCGCGGCTTCGGCGTGCGCGGCGCCGGCGGCGTGTCCGACCGGGCAAACACCGCCGTCAGCCAGCTGAAGCCCGGCGATATCGACTGGGAGATGATCTTCGGCCAATTGGGCGTCCGCTGGTTCCATACCGGCGGCATTTTCGCCGCGCTGTCCGGGACAACCGCCCAGGTCGTGCTGGAGGCAGTCCAATGCGCTCATCGCCATGGCACGATCGTCAGCTATGACTTGAATTACCGCCCGTCGCTCTGGAAGGGCATCGGCGGCTTGGCGCAGGCGCAGGCGGTCAACAAGGCCATCGCGCCCTACATCGACGTGATGATCGGCAACGAGGAGGACTTCACCGCCTGTCTCGGTTTCACGGTCGAGGGCAACGACCAGTCGCTCAAGGCGCTGAGCCTGGACGGCTACCGGCGCATGATCGAAACGGTCTCCCAGGCCTATCCCAATTTCCAGGTCATCGCCACCACCCTGCGTACCGTCCGTTCCGCCACGGTCAACGACTGGTCAGCCTTGGCCTGGTGCGATGGCGTGGTCTACAAGGCCGCCGATTATCCGGCCCTGGAGATCTTCGACCGGGTTGGCGGCGGCGATAGCTTCGCCTCCGGCCTGATCTACGGCCTGCTGACCACCGGCGACCCTAGGCGGGCGGTCGAATACGGCGCTGCCCACGGCGCCCTGGCCATGACGACGCCCGGCGACACCAGCATGGCGCGGCTCAAGGAAGTCGAGAACCTGATGAAAGGCGCCGGCGCCCGCGTACAGCGCTGAGCAGCCGGCCTGGCCAATCCAGGCATTTGCCCAGGATCAGCATACTGCCGGCCATCTGCACCAGCGTGCCGGCCAGCAGGCTCCAGGCTGCCCCATCCAGGCCGTAGCGCGGTACGAGCCAGGCATTCAGCGACAGGCCGGTCAATAAAGCGGCTAACTGGATGAACGGCTGGATCCGGAACAGCCGGGCTGCAGTCAGGGCATAACCGGTGATCTCGCCGATGCCGCCGAACGCCGCCGCCAGCATGATCCAATTCAAGATACCCGCATAGTTCGCATAGGCCGGCGTATAGAGCAGCGTCAGCATTTGACGGCCCAGGAGCAAGCTGGCCAGGACCATTGCCGTACCGGCAGCCAGCGTCAGACCAGCCAGCCGCAGCCAAATCCGGTTGAACTGTTTAATGTCACCGGCCGCATGACAACCGGCCAGGCGGGTGTTGGCAGCCTGGCCAAGGGCGCCGGTCAGGATGGTCCCGTTCGCCATCAGATAAACCAGCGCGGCGAAATAGCCCAGGTATTCCGAGCCCAGCCAGTGCTGGATGAAGTAATTGGGTATGTTTTTATTCAAAGCTCCGATCAGGAGCACCAGGCCCAAAGGCAGGCTCAGGCGAAGCAGGCTGATCAGGTCAGCCGGTTGAAATCGCGGTTTGAGCATCGCATGGCGCCGGCTGGCCGGCCAGTCGTGAAAAAGCAGGACCAGCAGCCAGGCCAGGACCAGGCCAGCCAGGACGATAGCCAGCGGTTGCTTTAGAAGAAGAAGAATGCCGGGAATCAGGACGGTCAGGATACTTCGGACGATCAGGGAGCGGCCGGTCTGGTCCAGCCGGCCATGCTTCTGCATCAGGCCGAAGAAGATATCGCTCAGCGTTTCGCTGCCCTTGGCCAGGCCAAGCAGCAGGATGGCACCGGATATGGCGCTGTCCTGCTGTAAAATGGCCAGGGCGCCGCAGATCAGCAGCGCGCCGGCCGTCGTCAGCAAACGCAGGGCCAGGTATTGGCCGAAAGGTCTGGGATTGTGCACGTCTGTAGCCAATACCGACCGCAAATCCAGATCGGTCAGATAGAATACCGGCGTGGTGATGGCCAATGCCAGGGCATATTGTCCGACCATGACCGGTGAACCCAGCTTGGCCAGCAGGACCAGAACGGCCGCCCGGGCAAGCGCAAAGGCCATCTTGCCAGCGATGTTCCAGGCGAAATTGGCTTTGATCGACCGGGCGCCGGCAACAGGGCCGGTCATCCGCCGGATCCCCCGCCGGTTGCCGGGCTGATGGCTGTCTGCGGCTGTCCCGTTTCCCGATTCCGACGCGGCCTGTTCAAGCCGTATAGCGCGATGCCGATGATCAACCAGAAATGCCGCCAATGAAGCGTATCGATCACCAGGCTGTTGACCAGGATGCCGCTGAGGATCGCCAGGTAAGCCGCCGAATGGTCATTGCCGTCTTGATCCGGACGCAGACGGTTCCGCCGGCAGGTCCTGGCCAGTCTGGCCAGCAGCCAGGCCAGCGCGGCCAGGAAAGCCAGACCGGCGCCCAGGCCGCTCTCGGCGGCGATCCGGATATACAAGCTGTGCGCGGCCATGGCTTGGCCCGTGACAGCGGCAATTTCCCGATCGAATTGTCCGGCGCCCACGCCCGCCAGATGCTGTCCGATCAAACGCAGGCCGCCAAGCTGGGTCGCGAAACGGTCCTGATCATAGTCTTTCAGGCTGGCCCGGTCCTTGAAGAAGACGTTCAGCGGATTGTCCGGCCAGATCAGCCCCCAGGCCGCCAGAGCTCCGGCGGCCAAGTCTGCAACGGCCAGGGCCAGAGTCAACCGGTGCCGGCGTGGGATATTGGCCAAATGGTATACAGGCGACGGGCCGTTGTCCGGGCTGAGGCGCGCCGGACGGCGGAGGACCAGGTAAAGGCCCGTCGCCGTGAACAGGTTGAGATAGGCGGCGCGGGAATAGCTCAGGATGACGCCGGTTGTCAAAGCGGCGAGCAGAACGATCCGGCCCGCATGGTTTTGTCCGAGCAGACGCCGGGGTTGCCAGTCATCCAGCAGAAATATGACCGCCGGGATCAGGAATGGGCCATAAACATTCGCATCCTTGAAGAAGCCGCGCATTTCCACGCCATACATCAGCAGAATATCCGGACGAAGGCCCAGATAACCGGCCATGCCGGCGCCAAAGGCCAGCGCGGCGGATAGCAGGTAGGCCCGCAGCCAGGTCGTCTCGCAGTCGGGTTGGGTCTGGCCGGCCAGATACAGAGCCAGGATGACCAGATAGATGGTGATCGCGAAAAAGCGTATGGCGGCCGGCCGGTCCGCTGCCCGGATCATGCCGGGCAGGCTGAGCAGGATGTAGCCGGTCAGCAAGACCGGTACCGGCCAATTGGAAAACAGCTGCCGCCGGCTGACTGTGCCCATAGCCAATCCAACCGGCATAAGGAGGATGAAAAGCCAATCTGCCGGCGCCGGTTCAATAAATACGACATTCATGAGCAC
>JAEXPB010000054.1 GCA_023438965.1 Bacillota bacterium
GTGATCCGGCGCTGCGCGACACCGCGCTGACCATTCTGGACAACTGGGTGGCCAAGCAGCGGGACAATGGCTTGCTGCATCCCCGATTTCAGCTCAACTGCGAACTGGAGGACAAGGTCAGCCAAGCCGATGTCAAGCTGCAGCGGGCCATCTATGCCGGCTATTGCGCCGATACCTGCAATCTGGGCTGGGGCGCGTCGGAAATGGTCAAAATCTACGTTCTGCTGAAGGGTGCCGGGATCGAGAAGCCGGAATACCTCCGCTTCGCCACGCGGATCTGCGACTTTTTTGTCGGGCATTATAGCGCAGACTTCGGCTTTGGGCGGGCCTGGACGATCGCAGGCGAATGCCTGGACGGCCAGGGGACGATCGGTGGCTTTATCCTGGCTGCACTGCTCGATGTCTATCGCTGGACAAAAAACGAGGATTACCTGCATTGTGCGCAGAAAGCGCTTGACTTCTATTATGCCAGGGACCTGGACCAGTTTGTCTGCACCGCCGGCGCGATCGACTGCGTCAGCGTGGACAAGGAGACCGCCTATCCGTTCATCGCCGCCGCGCTGGACCTATACGAAATAACCGGCGAAGCCCGCTGCCTGGAAAGGGCCGAGAAGGCCGCTTATTATTTCTTCTCCTGGGTTTACCATTATGACGCGCTCTATCCGGACAGCAGCGACTTTGCCCGTTATGGCTATTACACGTCGGGCGGCACGGCGGTTTCGGCGGAGCACCATGCGATCGATCCCTTTGGCGCCGTGGCGGTAGCCGACTTCCTGCGCCTGTATCGTTATACCCAGAACCAACACTGGCTGCAACGGGCCCGGATGATGTGGTGCAATGCCTTGCTGGGCATTACCAACGATGCCGATGAAATCATCCATGGCAACCATCGCCCCCTGGGTAGCCAGAACGAGGCTTTCCTGCAGTGCCGCTGGACGAAATACCGGCCGACCTGCGAGGAGCGGGGCCATTTTAACGACTGGCTGGTGGCCTGGGTTTCCGCTTTCCGCCTGAAAACCCTGAACCAGCTGACTGCCGGGGAGCAGGAGCTCCTGAGCTGAACGGGTGCTCAGTACGGGTTAATGGGCTTTTCTGGAGACTTCTATTGAAAGGACACCGCCCAGCCCAGCTCGCCGGTCACTTCGGGCAGGATCGTGAAACGCCAGACCCGCTCGGCTACCCGCTCCAGGTGCGGGATCGTCGTCCGGTTGCCTTCGGTGAAAGGCCGCCGGCCGGCCGGCACATGCAGCGTGACGGCATAGGGATCGCCGGCGACTACTCGTGATACGGCGCTCAGGGTCTGGGTGGCTTCGTCCCAGTCCAGGCTGGCCAGATCAACCGCGCCCTGGGTGAGGTGGCGCGAGGTGCTCAGGATCTGCGGCCGGTCAAGGGCCGGACGAACAGCCAGGACCTGCGAGGCGCAGGGCCGCAAGGTCAATGGTACCGGTGCCGCCGTACTGGCTTCACCCAAATAGGCATTGGCCCAGAAATCGTAAAGATGGTAAGATCCGGCCGGCAGGTGCAGGTCCGCCGCCAGGTCCAGGCCAACTTCGGCATCCGCGGTGGTCAGATTCAGGACATCGACGACATTCCAGTTTTCGAAGGGCGTGGCGATGGCCAGGTTCAGCTTGACCACCTGGAAATCGTGCGCGGTGGCGCGGATATCCATCGGGTGGGCGTCGACCGGCGGCAGGCCGCGACGGAGCAGCTCGACGCGGTCTGCCGGCAGCTCGGGCAGCGGATCACCCAGAGTAATTGGCAAGCCGAGCAAGGCGACAAAGGACAGGCGGGACAGGGCCTGGTCGGCGGTGTTGAATTTCGGGCGCAAGACCACGTTGTCCGGATCGTTGTAGAACATCACGTTGTGAAAAGCATAAAACTTCATCACGCGGGCGACACATTGGGTAATATACTCCGACCATTGGAAAATGTCGCCGCCGATCCGGGCTGCGTCGAAAATATCGGCGGCCATCGTGATGTCGCGGCTGGTATGACCGGAACAGGACAGCATATAGAAATCCGGCCCGACGACAGCGCGTGCGGCCTGGAAGGCGCCGCGCAGCGCTTCTTCCGAGGTCAGGGCCGGATCGGCCATCTGATCGTGCCAGCGGTCGAGATACTGGAGCGTGATCGGCAGGCAGTCCCATTTCAGGGCCTTGAATCCCCATTGCTTCAACTGGCCGAAAGCGGCCGGGATATATTCCCGCAGATACTTCGGCTGGCTGGGATCCAGGAAATACTGGCCGCACCAGCTGGGCTTGCGCACCAGGACCAGCTCCGGATTGGCCTTGATCCGTTCATTTTCGGTCGGATCGTTGGTAAAACCGACCCAGAGCGCCGGCACCAGCCCCATCTGCTCCAAGGCGGCGGCAATCGGCGCCAGACCTTCCGGATAGCGGCGCGGATCGGGATGGAACGTATCGGCATCCGGCTCGCCGATGCCGGAGAAATTGCCGTGGAACCATTCCCAATCCACCCAAAGCGCCGTGGCGCCGAAATCGCGCAGGTGTTCCGCCTGCCAGGCGGCATTGGTCAGGACGGTCTGCTCGCCGGCGTCGAACTGGACGGCATACCAGGTCATCCAGCCGGCCGGCGGTGTCGGGAACGTGTTCCGCTTGTTGATCGGCCGGTAATGGACGTCGAATTTACGCGCATAGACATCTTGCCGGACCCGGATGGCAAAGCCGCGGACATAGTCGTTACCCTCGGTGCCGATGGCAAAGCGCCAGGCTTTGGCTGGCCAGTCGAAGGACAGGCAAACCGCCGGTCCGCCGAAAAATTCCAGGGCGGCGTCGGTCCGGCGGTCAAACAGCGCGTTATCGACGGTGGAAGCGGCCGGCCCGAGCGCGCAGCGCAGATCCTGGCCGCCGCGGTCCAGACAGACGGCGAAGGTGTCGCTCGCCATATCCTCGCCCCAGCGCAAGCCGCCGGCGAAGTGGAAATCCAGGTCGCCCCGGCATTCCATCTTGAGCCGGATACCCTGGCTGTCGAGGTTAAAGTGCAAACTGAGCTCGGACTGTTCGGCCGGGCCTTCCTCATAAAAGATCGACAACCGGCAGGCGTCCATCTCCTCCGTCCAAGTGAAATGGCTGCGGCCGTAGTCACGCAGGTCGAACATCCGGACGCCGTGCAGATAGACGCCGGATATCCCGGCATCCGTTACAATCGCGCCCCGGCCGGCATAGGTGCAGCTGAAGGTGTGGCTGGTCAGGTCATATCGCAGCGCGTAGGACTTGAAGTTTGCATAGGCGGCAGGGGCAGGTGTGTTCATGCTGAGACCTCCTGAAGGGATTCAAGCGGTTCATGCGACCGCGGTCGGGGCGGCTGCATGCCGGACAGGCGTTGCGGGTTCCACATTAACGTTAATCCTCGCTTTATTGTAGCCGGACGTCTCCCGGCCGTCAAGTCGGACCGTATCGACGGCATCCGATCATTTTCTTATTGACAAAGCCCGGCAAAAGCAATAGTTTATAAGCAAACAGGGTAACATTAACGTTACTATAAACAAAAAACGGCAAGGTTATCATCAGAAATCAAGAAGAGGTATTTTTATGCAGCAGCAGTTCAACAACAACAACGCCAGAAATGCCATTCCGGACCAGATTTTCTCGCCGCTTTACGGCGTCCAGCTGAAGGAAGGGCTGTTTGCCGATGTTTTCGACCATAACCGCGCTTTCCTGAAAACCATCGACATGGACGCCATGCTGTACTGGTTCCGCAAGCGCGCCGGCAAGGATGCGCCGGGCGAACCCTACCGCGGCCATTTTGAGGACAACATCAAGGGACAGACGGCCGGCCTGGCCTTGATGGGCGCCGGCAACGCCTTGCGCTGGGCCGAGGACCCGGAGCTGCGACAGATCGTGAACCAGATCGTCGATGAGATCAAGGACTGCCAGGAGCCGGACGGCTACCTGATGGCCGTGCCGCAGACGGAATTCGGCACCAAGGAATACCCGCATTATGTCCGGATCTGGCTGACGTACGGCCTGCATGCCGCGGCGCTGGCCGGGCGGCAGGACGCCTGGGGCATGCTGCGCCACTGGCAGGACTGGTTCAACCAGTGTGACGACCTGCCGATCATCAAGTATTTGTGCCTGGCTTTCCAGGGCGTCGTCGCCAGCACCTACCTGTTCAACACGCCGATCGGCCGGCAAGCCGACATCGACACGACCGTCCAGTATTACGAAGAAGACTGGCGCCTCGCCCAGTTCATCATGAAAGAGCGGAATGCGATCCACATCCGCAAGCAGCCCGGTTATGAGCCGCACCCGCACGGCACCGAGATCGAAGCCATGGAAGGCTATCTCGACCTGTACCGCAATACCGGCAAGCACTATTATCTGCGGGCGGTGCAGAACTTCTACGACCTCTACAAAAAAGACTGGATGACCGTCGGCGGCGGCATCGCGATGTGCGAGTTCAGCGAAGCTGAGCCGCAGAACTATCCCCTGGCACCGGGCAAGCCCTACAACGAGCTGTGCTGCTCGTCGTTCTGGATCCTGCTGAACCAGCGGTTCCACCGGCTCTTCCCGGATCAGGAAAAGTATGTCGCCGAGATGGAAGCATCCTTGTACAATATTGCCATCGCCAACCAGGATGGCGATGAAGGCATCCGCTACTTTGCCTGGATCGACCAGCACAAGCAGCCCGGCGGCAAGGTCCACTGCTGCTGCGGCGTCGGCACCCGGCTGTTCGGCCTGCTGCCGGAATTCATCTATTCGGCCGGTGCGGACGCCCTGTATATCGACCTGTACGCCGCGTCGACCTTCCGCTGGGAACGGGAAGCCGGGCCGGTGACGGTGGAGATGGACACCGCCTTCCCCTATGGCAGCCAGGTGGCCGTCACGATCACCAGCGAACAACCGCAGCTCTTCACCGTGAAGCTGCGCATCCCCGGCTGGGTGGCCGGCGAAGCGGCAGTCTGTGTGGACGGCGAGACCATCACGGGTCAGCCGGGCAGCTATGTGTCGATCCGCCGGATCTGGCAAGGCCGGACAGCCATCAGCTACAACCTGCCGTTGGGCTGGCGCCTGACCCCCTACGCCGGCAAGGAAGCCATCCGCGGCGTCACGGACGAAACTGCCGTCAAAGCCCGCTATGCGCTGGAATATGGACCGCTGCTGATGGCTTTCGCCGGTCCGCTGAACGAACATCAGCATCTCGAACTGCCGCACGATCCGCAGAAGTTCGCCGAATGGCTCACCCCGACTGCCGATCCGCTGACCTTCCAAGTCCAGGACTGTCCGGCGACCAGCCTGGCTCCCTACTTCACCGTGGACTCGCAGCAGCCGTTCACCTGCTATCCCCTGTTCCCGGCCGCCGCCGCGGAGTGACCGCCGGCCCGGCCATGGCGATCATCTAGGCATCCGGCCCATTACCTGCTATGATGAATACGGTTTTCCGTGCCGTCCGCGCTTCCCGCGGGGCGGATCAGGCGGAAGACCGTATTTTTCTGAGGCAAAACAGGAGCTGAATAAAGATGACACGTTTGAAATATGCTCTGATCGGTTGCGGCAAAGTCGCCGTCAAACATCTGAAAGCCGTCTTGTATCACCGGGACAGCCTGGAGCTGGCCGCGCTGGTCGACACCCGGCCGGACGCGGCCGCCGCCCTGCTGAAGTCCTGCGGGATCGATGCCCGGGCGGCAGAAGCGATCCGGGTTTTCCCGGACTGCCAGGCCATGCTGGAAGCGATCCGTCCCGATCTGGTGGCGATCACCACCCCCAGCGGCACGCATTATCCGTTGGCCATGCAGGCCATAGCCGCCGGCGCCCATGTCCTGGTCGAGAAACCGCTTACCCTGTCCCTGACCGAAGCGGACCGCCTGCTGGCAGCCGCCGCCGATCGCGGGGTCCAGGTCGCTGTCGGTCATATCTATCGCTTTTTCCCGATCGTGCAAGCCCTGGAAAAGGATCTGCGCGCCGGCCGGTTCGGCCGCATCCTGGAAGGCGACGTCAAGGTTCGCTGGGGCCATGACCAGGCTTACTACGACCAGGCGGCCTGGCGCGGCACCTGGGCCCAGGATGGCGGCGCCCTGATGAACCAGAGCATCCATGCGCTGGACCTGATGACCTGGCTGATGGGCAGTTCCGTCCGTGCAGTCAGCGGCTGGATCGACCGCCAGGTGCACCGCATGGAGGCCGAGGATTTCGGCCTGGCCATGCTGCGCCTGGAAAACGGCAGCTTCTGCCAGGTGGAAGGGACGACCAACACGGATCCGCAACGGCAGGAAGCCAGCTTCTATATCCTGGGCACCGAAGGCGAAATCCGCTGCGGCCTGCTCGGCAGCAAGCCGTTCCTGGCTATCCGCGACCGAAAGGGGCGCAAGCTGACCGGCCGCTATCTCTGCAGCTACCTGTGCGATCAATGGCGCACCGGCGGCCTGGCGGCGCTCATGCAACTAAAGAATCCGCACAGCGGGCTGTACGGCGACTTGCTGCAGGCGATCCGCGCCGGTCGCGCGCCGCTGGCCGACGGCCGTGCCGGCCGACAGGCCGTCGAGCTGATCCTGGCGATATACCAGTCGGCCCGGACCGGCCAGACCGTCAGCCTGCCAGTCCGTGAATTTACGCTCGAAGAGATGAAAGGCTATTTCCCGCCCTTCTCCTCGTGATATTCCTTCTCGGCGTTGACCTGCCACAGCGCCGCTTTGTCGGTCTGGCCGGACAGGATCTGCTGCGCCGCCAGCATGGCGGTCAGCATCGAATGGTCCATGTTGTTGTAACGATGCTGGCCGTTGCGGCCGATGCAGGAGAGATTGGGCAGCCGGTTCAGCCAATCGGTGACCAGGCTGATCCGGTCGTAGGTGCCGAAATAGGCCGGATAAGCCTTGGGCACCCGGATCCGGCAGGCGTCAAGAACCGCGTCGCCCTTGATCAGCCGGATGGATTCCAGTTCTTGGATCGCCATCCGGATGAAATCCGCGTCCGTCTGGTTCCATAAATCATCGCCTTCCGTACAGAAATACTCCAGACCGAGCCACGCTGTCCGGTCCGGATCGGCGACCAGATAAGGCGACCAGTTGTTGAACAGCTGCAGCCGGCCGACGCGGACACCCGGCTCCTGGATATAGATCCAGTTGTCGGCCACCAGGCGGTTGTTGTCGGCCAGGCCGGTCTGGTCCAGCAGCTTCTGCTTGTCCACCAGCAGGCCGACCGTGATGAAATCGCGATACGGCAAGCCGGCGGCCACTGCGGCGACATCCGGCGGCACATCCGTGCCGCGCAGACTGGCGACCAGATCCTTGATCGGCATGGTGGACAGCACCTGGTCGGCGGCCAGGCCATGGCCGACAGCCGGGTCTGACGCGTCGGACCAGCCGACCGAGGTAATACGGCCGTTCTCGACCGTCAACGCATCAACCCGGCAATTGAGGCGGATCTCGCCGCCCATGGCCCGGACCGCGTCGGCAACCTGCTCCCAGAGCTGGCCCGGACCGAGTTTCGGATAGTAGAACTGCTCGATCAGGGAGGTCTCGACCTGCTTCTGGCTGACATCGGCGCCGGCATTCTTGCGGCCGGCGGCCTTGCGCATCATGTCGCGCAGGATGGCCCGGACCGAAAGCCCCTTGACCCGCTGCGCGCCCCAGTCGGCGGAGATCTTCGATGGATGGAGGCCCCAGACCTTTTCCGTGTAGTTTTCGAAGAACAAGCTATATAGCACCTTGCCGAAACGGTTGATGTAGAAATTTTCCAGCGAATCTTCCGGCCGCTTGAGCATGACGGACCACAGGTAGCTGAAACCGGCGCGGGTCGTGCGGCAGAAGCCGAGATTGCGCAAGGTCGACCATTTCAAGCTGATTGGATAATCGAAGAATTTCTTCAGGTAATAGATCCGGGACACCCGGTGCCGGACCAGCATCACCGAATCAGCCTTCTCCGGATCGGGACCGCCGGGCGCGAGCGCCGGGGTCCGGCCGAGTTCGCGGTCGTCGCGGGACGGCTGGCCCTGAACCGGCATTTGCCGCAGCCACCAGTCCATGACGGTGTCGTTCTTGGAGAAGAAGCGATGACCGCCGATATCCATCCGGTTGCCATGATAAGGCACGGTTTTGGAGATGCCGCCGATCATGTCGGTGGCTTCCAGGATCGTGACCTGGCTTTGGCCGGCCTTGAGCAGCTCATAGGCGGCGGTCAGGCCGGCCGGCCCGGCTCCGATGAC
Source organism: Bacillota bacterium (assembly GCA_023438965.1). Lineage (GTDB taxonomy): Bacteria > Bacillota > Clostridia > Saccharofermentanales > UBA5734 > UBA8949. Next base: position 8,161 of record JAEXPB010000054.1, read on the forward strand.
CACAATACGGGAATTGGTCAAGGTTGGGATTTGATCGTTCATGCGGCAATCTCCTTCGATCGGTTAATCGGCATAATCTGGCAGGTCAGGGCAGCCAGAAGGCGACCAGACGCTCCAGTAAATGATACAGGATCGGATTATTGGTCTGGAACAAGTCATTCTCACCCTGCAGGCCCAGCAGCAGGGCGGCCAATATGGTTAGCCCGCACAGCAGGCCATAGACGGACAGCATGATATTCGGCCGGGCGTCCGGCGGTGTCAGCGGATCGGCGCCGACAGCCAGTATCGCCTGCTTCTGCCGGGTTGCCGCTTGCACCAGGCCAGCGGCGAGCAGGATTGCTGCCGTGAGCAGCAGCCAGGCAAAATCGGTCAGATAGCGGCCGGCGCTGCCGGCGGCCATGCTGTCGACGCCAGCCAGCAGCAGGGCAACCCCAACGAGCAGGAACATCAGGCGCCGGAGCTGGCGATCCGTCTGCCGCAGCACCGGACGCAGCCATGGCCAGGCCAGCAGCAGCCAGCACAACGGCAGGGTTACCAGCAGGCCGGTGCAGCGCGCGTCGGTATAATAATAGCCGCTGAAGCGGAAGGCATCGTCATTCTGGAAGTGGATGAACGGGAAGGCGGTGTTGATAACCGGGAAATTCAGCAAGGCATACCAAAGACCGGGCCAGAGCCGGGCCAGAGACATGCCGCGCGTCCCCATGTCGGTGACGGTCAGCTGATAATTGGCGCCGAACTCGGCGATCCGGCCGAAGCGGAGGTAATTGTATGCCGCCAGAACACCGCCGGTCACCAGGTACGGTACGCCGATTGCAAGTAAATTGCGAAACAGGGCCCGCCGGCGGACGGCACGCTCCGGCAGCGACGGCAGCGAACCGGCTGCCGAGGCGACGGGCTGCCGCAGGCACTGCCAGAAAAGCGGCAGCGGCAGGAGCGACAGCAACAGGAGATTGGGCCGGGCACCGACGGCCAGGCCGAGCAGGCCGCAACCGGCCGCCAGGCGGAAGACCCGCGTCACGCCGGTCAAGCGCTCCTGCCAGAATCGGAAAAGCAGGCTCAACCCGGCAACGCCGAAGCATAGGCCGCCGGAGATGGCCACTTCGTAGAATTTGGGCCGGGACAGGCACCACCAGAGGTTGCTGCCGGCTGCCAAGGCCGCATAGGACAGCAGATAGAAACGGAAAGGCAGCTCAGGGAAGAAATGGAACAGCACGCGATCGAGCAGCCGGATCAGCAGGACCAGACCGGCGGCGCTGAACAGGATGACCGCCCAGACCGATGGCTAATACTGGCCGGTGAGCAGATGGAATGGCAGGAACAGGAGCAGGGCCGGCACGATGCCGAAATAGACATAATAACGGCCCTGATAATAGGCGACATCCCAAAGGGCACCTTTGATACCGCTATTGGCGCGCAGCCCGGGATCGTAGGGATTGGCCAGGCTGGCCAGCGCGGCCGGCGGGTCAATCAGCAAATGCAACTGGCCGGATGCCAGGGCATTAGTCAGATCGCGGCTGTAAATGTCGCCATTGTCATCGGCCAGACTGGTCATCCGGCCGCCCGCGGCAGCCGCGGCAAAAACCAGGCCAACCAGGACGACCACGGTGGCGGTGAAGACCAGCATGACCCGCTGGCTGCTGCTGCCCGGCTGACGGCGGGCCCGGCAGACCGGCGACTGTCGGATAAAGAAGGCCAGCAGGCCAAGCGCGGCCAGCAGGCCGAAGCGGATCAGCGAGAAATCAAGCGGTATCGGCTTGTTGAGCGCAATTGCGGCCAGCGTGAGATCCTGGCCGCCGGTCAATTCGAAAACGATCTTGATCCGGGATGATGCTCCATCCAGGTGCAGGCGGATATACTGGCTGCGATCGAGGTCACGGACCAGTTCATAATTGTCGCTCACCCGGTAATAATCGCCGGAGGCCGCGTCGGTCGCATAAATGTGGCAGCGAATCACCGGCTTGGCCTGGCTGCGGATATCCAGCCAGATCGTCTCCACCTTCTGGTTGAGATTGATCAGCTCGATGGCATGCTCATTCGAGGCGTCGGGCAGCAAAGTTGCCGGATCGTCGGACCGGACCGTGAATCCGGACAGCTTGAAATTGGCAGCGGCAATCGTCCGGAGAATGGCTTTCCGGCCGATCAACCCGAAGGCTTGCCCATTAAACAGGAATATCTCCAGAAGAAAAGCACATAAAACAATCAGCCAGGCGGTCAAGCCGGATAAACGACGATGACGGTTTAGTGATGTCTCCCGCACGCTGCAGCCTGTCCTCCCGTTTTTAATCACGGCTGCCGGTGCCAGCGCGGCGGCCTTCCCCTATTTTACGCCAGATTGGCTAAATTAAACAGATATAAAAAGCGTCGGCCAGAAGGGCTGCCGTAAAC
>JAEXPB010000127.1 GCA_023438965.1 Bacillota bacterium
GCATTATAGCCGTTGTGAATGCCGGGGATCGGCAAAGTGGCCGAGGCAGTCTCACCCCGCCAGTTAAACTGAAGGGCCAGGTCACGGGACCGGCTGCCGTCCGGCAGGAAAGTCAAGTCGGGAACCGGACGGGCAAAGCCGCAATCCGGGCATTGGAACCGGCCGAGGTGTCCGTAGGCCATGCCGTCATATCGATACCGTCCGCCGCAGAAGGTGCAATAAGCGGATTCATGGATGGCGTCCGCCGAGACAGGCTGCAAGCCGGCATCGGCCAGGCCGAAGTACAGCGTGTCGGCTTCGCGGCCGCGGCCCAGCGACGCACAGAGCGAGTCGTCGGCACAGAGGACTACCCGGCCATGGGTGGCGCCCAGGCCGCGTGCGATCAGGTCGCGGGTATGCTGCAGTTCGCCGAAGCGGTCGAGCTGGTCGCGGAAGAAATTGGTCACTACGCTGACGGTCGGATTCAAGCTGGCAGCGAGCTTGCCGAAGAAGGCCTCGTCGATTTCCAGGACCAGGGCCAGCGGGGATTCGACCGGGGAAGCCGGATTGCCGGTCCCGTTGCTGGCCGTTTGCTGTATCCGGCTGCGCAGGTCAGGCAGGTGTTCGAGCAGGGTCGAGGTCAAGCCGGAATCCAAATTGGCGCCGGACGGATTGGTGATGATCCGATAGCCCTGCTCGCGCAGCAAGGCGCAAAGGATGCGCACGGTCGTGGTCTTGCCGTTGGTGCCGGTGACCAGGAAAACTGTGCGGCCAGCGGTCAGCGCCGCCAGCAGCCGGGGTTCGACCCGCAGGGCGGCCTTGCCAGGCAGCGCGGTGGCGCCGCGGCCAATCGCTCGCAGGCCGAAGCTGAGGATACGGGCCAGGCCGATGGCCAGCCGGGCGCGGGCGCGCCGGAATGGCGGCAAAGGCTGGAGGAACAGGCTGCCGGGCATGATCAGGCCTTCCCGGCATCCATCAGGGCCAGGAATTCTTCAAACAGATACTGGGAGTCCTGCGGACCGGGCGCACCTTCCGGATGATACTGGACGCTGATGATCGGGCGCGAGGCATAGCGCAAGCCTTCGACCGAGCCATCATTGACATGCAGGTGGCTGATCTGGGCGACAGCCGGATCGACTGTTTCGTCGATGACGACATAGCCGTGGTTCTGCGAGGTAATATAAACCCGGTCCGCCGCCAGATCCTTGACCGGGTGGTTGATGCCGCGATGGCCGTATTTCAGGCGGCGGGTTTTCGCGCCGGTGGCCAGGGCCAGCAGTTGGTGGCCGAGGCAGATGGCCAGTACCGGGACACCGGAGTCATAGATCGCCCGGATATTGGGCAGGATCGGCGCGCAGTCGACCGGGTCGCCAGGTCCGTTGGACAGCATGATGCCGTCCGGTTTGTCAGCCAGGATGGCCGCCGTCGGTGTATCCCAGGGGTAGACCGTGACCGCGCAGCCGCGCCGGGTCAGATTCCAGACGATATTTTGCTTCAGGCCGAAATCGAGCAAGGCAACCCGGTATTTCTGCTCAATCGCCGGATCGACCGTATATGGCAGGTCGGTCAGCGCCAGGGAGGGCCGTCCCTGGCCGGCCGGGCGATGCGGACGGCCGGTGGCGCCGGCCGGATAGGTCTTGGCTTGCTTGCGGCTGACCCGGGCTACCGGGCTGGCGTTGACATAAGCCTTGATCCGGGGCAGGCATTCGGCCAGGTCGTATTCCGGACCGGCGGTGATCAGGCCGTTCATCGTGCCGTGCTCCCGCAGCCGCAGGGTCAGGGTGCGCGTATCGATACCGCTGATCGCCGGGATGTCGTAGCGGGTCAGGTATTCATTCAGGTCCTCGGCATCCCGCTCATCCCGGATGACCTGGGTCAGGTCACGGACAATCATCGCTTCCGCCCAGGGGCGCGACGATTCGCTCTGCTCGGTGAAGACGCCGTAATTGCCAATGATCGGCGAAGACATCACGATGCCCTGGCCGGCATAGGAGGCGTCGGTCAGCAGCTCCAGGTAACCGGTCAGCCCGGTATTGAAAACCATCTCGCAGATGACTTCACGGGGCGAGCCGAACCGTTCGCCGGGAAAAATGCTGCCATCCTCCAGAATCAAGTATGCTTTCATCGATGGTCCCCCATTTCTTTTAAAAAGGACGCATCTGCCCGATAGCGGCCAGACACGTCCTGTACATTCAGGCGATCTATTCTAACATGGATTGGGGGCAATGCGCAATTGCCGGTTTGCCGCCTAATATTCGATTCCTTCGCGGGCCGCAATGCCGCGCTGCCAGGGATGGCGGATGCAGCGGATCTCCGAGATATAGTCCGCCAGAGCCAGCAGCTCGTCGGACGGATTGCGGCCGGTGAGCACGACTTCCAGCGTTTCCGGCTTGGTGCGCAGGAATTCCAGGACATCCGCCTCCGGCAGCAATCCGGTCTGGATGGCGCCCATCGCTTCATCGAGAACCAGCAGGTCCAGCTCGCCTGCCCGCGCCGAACGGACCGCCTCCGCCAGGTTCCGGCAATGCAAAGCCAGCGTCTCGTTCTTCTCTTCGCTATCCATCGCGATGGTGAAGTGGGTTCCGGGCTTGCCGGAAATGACGCGGACACCAGGCAACTGACGCAGCGGCTCCAGCTCGCCGGACTTGCCGTTCTTGAGAAACTGCAGCAGCAGGATCCGCCGTCCGTGGCCGGCCGCGCGCAGGATCAGGCCCATTGCCGCCGTTGTCTTTCCTTTGCCGTCACCGCAGTAAATATGAATCAATCCAGGCTGGTGCCTGTTCGCAGCATCCATGTTGGCCTCCCGATTTGAACTTGCCCTGCAGGGCAACTACGAGTATTATATGTTCATCTGACGGACCGGGCAATGATTATCTGGCAAATTGCCGAAAATTGCCCGGCCGGGAAGGCAGGATCCGCCGAGGCACCACCGGCGGTCAGGGTAGCAGCCATGACGAAACAACCGGCCGAACTGACGATCAACAGCCGCCTGCGCTTGCTGCGCAATCCGATTCTCCTGGCGGTTGTCACGCTTTTCTGGACCTCCCTTTACACTTATCCGTCGATTCTATCACCCTACTTGAAGGACCTTGGCGCGTCGCTCACCGCCACGGGGCTGGTCATCAGTTCCTATGGCCTGACGCAGACCATCCTGCGCATCCCGGCCGGTATCCTTTCCGACCGGTTGCGCAACAAGCGAAGCTTCGTGATAGCCGGAATGATTCTCTCCCTGCTCAGCGCAGCCGGCCTATTTTTCAGCCAGGATATTTGGCTGATCCTGCTCTTCCGCGGTCTGGCCGGAGCCGCCGCCGCCATGTGGGTGCATATCTCCACACTCTACATGTCCTACCATTCGGCTGACAAGGCTGCCGAGGCCCTGGGCAAGCTGAGTTTCTGCAACAATGCCGGCAGTATGGCCGCCATGCTGGCCGGCAGCGCGGTCGCCCAGCTCTGGGGCTGGAAATACGCCTTTCTGCTGGCCGTCGTCATCGCTGTTCCCGGACTTGCCCTCAGCTTGGCGGTCCAGGAGGACAAGCCAGATGCCGCCAGCCAGACGGCGCCGCTGCAGCTGCGCGATATCCTGGCGATCGGGCGGGACCGGACCCTGTTCTGGACAGCGGTGCTGGCCTTGTTGTCCCAACTGGTCAACTTCGCCACCACCCAGGGCTTCGTACCGCAATTCGCCAGCAATCTCGGCGCCACCAAAGCCCAGCTCGGGCTGCTGTCGGCCTTCGCCCTCCTGCCGCGCGCCCTCGCCGCCCTGCTGGGCGGCAATTTCCTGGCCCGCTGGTTCAAGCTGCGCTATCTGGTCATCTTCGGTTTTGTCCTGACCAGCGCGGCCACCTGTGCTTTGCCGCTGATCAACAACCTGCCGCTGCTTTTTGCCGACCAATTCGTCAGCGGTGTCGGCAGCGGTTTTCAAATCACGCTGCTGATGGCCATGTGCACCCAGACCATCCCGCTCAACCGCAAAGCAAGCGCGATGGGCTTTTTCCAGGCGGTTTACGGTATCGGCATGGTCGTCGGCCCGACCCTGATCGGCCTGCTCGCTGATTGGTTCAGCCTGGGTACCGGCTTCGTCATTATCGGCCTGGTCAGCCTGCTGACCGCCGGACTGACCGCGTTGGTGCTGCGCGTCGATTAATTCGACGATAGGCGCTATTATCCTTTATAATGAATAGGGAATCCTGTCCGATCCGGATTGGCGGCCGGATGATCTTGCACAGATTTTCAGGAGGTGCGTACCATGCAAAAAAGACCTTTTGGCCAGACCGGCCTGCAGACATCCTTGCTGGGCTTCGGCGGCTTTCATTTGCTGGAGATCGAGCAGACGGCTGCCGCGAAGCTGCTCAATCGCTATCTAGACGCCGGCGGCAATTACATTGAAACGGCCGCCAGTTACGGCAACGGCGAATCCGAACGGAAGATCGGCGCCGCGGTCAGCCATCGCCGCGCCGAGTACATCCTGGCCACCAAGAGCGGCGACCGGGACAAGGCCGGCTTCCTGGCCAGCCTGGATCGCAGCCTGGCGAATCTGCGGACCGATCATGTCGATCTGGTGATCATGCACGCGGTCGCCACCTTGACCGACCTGCAGACCATCCTCGCCCCGGGCGGCGCCATGGAAGGTTTTCTCGACGCCCGCACGGCCGGCAAGGCCCGCTTCGTCGGCATTTCGATGCACGGGCAGCCGGATGTCCTGATCGCCGCCCTGAAAGCCTGGCCCTTTGACGCTGTCATGTCGACGATCAACTATTACGACCGCTTCAATTTCCCGGAAATCTGGGATGAGCTGATCCCCCTGGCCAATAGCCGGCAGACGGCGGTCATCCTGATGAAGCCGCTGGCGGACGGCCTGCTCTGGCACTCGCCGGCCGCGGCTTTCCGCTACGCTTTCAGCCAGCCGGTATCCGTTGTGGTCAGCGGGATCAACACCGAACAGCAGCTGACCGATGACCTGGCTTTGCTGGACGATTTCCTGCCGCTCGATGCGGCCGGCGAAGCGGAAATATACCGGACGGCGCCCGAACTGGGTGACTATGTTTGCCGCCAGTGCGGCCAATGCCTGCCCTGCCCGGAGGCGATCGACATTCCGTTGATCTGCCGCTTCGAGGGCTATTATGATCGTCAGATGCGCGACGGCCGGGTTGGCAACACGGCCGACTTCGCTCTGCGCGACCGGCTGCGCTTCTGGTTCGGCAACCAGGAACGGGCCCGGACCGAGTATGCCGCCTTGCCGGTCAAAGCGGACCGCTGCACGCACTGCGGCTTGTGCAATGCCCGTTGCCCCTATCAGATCGATGTCATGCGCAAGCTGGCCATCGCTGATTACAAGCTGGCCGGGAAGGGCATTTACTGAGGCATTGAAAAGAACGTATTATTTCTTTACAAACGCTAAGCCCGCCGGCCGCGCTCGCAAATGAATTCGCCGATCCGTTCCATCGCCGCCCGGGCTTCCGGAACCACTTCATCCAGCGACTGCCAGACATGCCACATGCCGTCGAAGATCTCCAGCGTCACAGCGACGCCGCTCTTGTCAGCCTTGTCGGCGAAGGCGATCACCTCGCCCAGCAGCAATTCTTCGGCAGCCACTTGCAGCAGGAGCGGCGGAAAGCCGGTCAGGTTGCCATAAAGCGGTGACATCAGCGGGTTTGTCCGATCCTGGCCGTTGGCGTACAAGCCGGCCGCCAGGGCAAGGAATTCCGCGGGGATCATGATGTCCTTGCCGTTATTGGCTTTGACCGTGATCTGGTTCATAGTCAGGTCGCACCAGGGGGAAAGCCCGACCACCGCGCCGGGAAGCGGCAAGCCGTTTTCCCTGATCGCCAGGGTGGCCGCCAGCGCCAGACCGCCGCCGGCGGAAAAGCCGGCCAGCGTCAGCATTTCCGGTGCGTACCCTTGACCCAGCAAGTCCCGCCAGGCGGCCAGGACGTCGTCAACCGCCGCCGGGAAGGGATTTTCCGGCGCCAGGCGATAGTCGAGGCTGACTACCTCCTGCCCGGCCGCTTTGGCAATATCATAGGCCTGGTTGCGTGAATAGTAAACTGAACCGCCGACGTAGCCGCCGCCATGCAGGAACAGGGTCGCCCGATCGTTCGGGAAGGAGTCATGCCGGATCCAGGTGGCCGGGCGGCCGCCCAGCAGGCTGTCTTCAACCCGATAATCGCCCAGGACCAGCTTGCCGATTTCGATGGACAGCTCGCGCCGGTAGACTGCGACTTGCTCCTCGGGTGCTCCGGCCGACAAAACCGCCCGGTTAACGCGATCCATTCTGGTTTTCAATAAGCCGCGCAGGACGACGGCTGTCAGGCTACGCATACGCTTTCCCCTTCTCAGTTGGCTATGTCATAAACGGACCTTAAGCGCAAGATGTCCGGTGTGCCGCTCAGGATGCGGACCGCCCGTTCATCGCCATTAAGGTCGAAGTAATTGTCCGACAGCTTCAAGTCGCTGTCCGGGCATTCGATTTCCACCGCCCGGGCATACGCGCCGGCCCGGACAATGATCATGTCGCCGGAAAGTTCCCAGCTCAGTTTCGGAGCCGCGAATTCGAAGTGTTTCGGCGCGCAGAAGAGGACTGTGCCGCTGGAAATGACTTCGGCGCCGATTTGCAGTTCGTAACTGAGGTAATTGCGGGTGGCGACAGCCTCCGGGAAGGTCAGCCGGTCCAGCCAGACGCTGGTCAGCGCCGGCACCGTGACCGTCTGTTCACCGCTGCGGATCACCCGGGCTTGCGGATCGCGCAGCGCCCAGCGCACCAGGCCGCTGATCGGTGCCCGGGTTTCGTTGGCCACCACCAGGCGGGCGGACAACTCGATGGCGCGCGGTTCCTCGACTACCGATGTGCGCAGGGTCATCTCCCCTTCTTCGCAGCAGGACAGCAGGACCGGGGCGAAAAAGCGTTTGGCGGCGTAATGCAGGGCCTTCCAGCGGCCGAAATAATCGATGCTCGACCAGGAGGCCACCGGCCAGCAATCGATCAACTGCCAGTAGATGGCGCCCATGCAGCGGCCGCGGTTGCGGCGCCAATGCTCGACACCGTAACGGATGGCTTCCGCCTGCAGGAGCTGTGAGGCATAAAGCAGGTGGTCGAAGTCCTTCGGATACAGGAAAGTAGCCGACAGGTAATTCATAATTTTGCCGTTGGCGGAAGCATTGCGCTGATGCATTTCCATTACCCGGGCAAAGACATTGCGGTCCTGCGGTTCTGTAAACGACTCCACCGTTTTCAGACTGGGGAAGGACTGGAAGCCGAATTCCGAAGCATACCGGAAGAAGAATTTCCGATATTCCGAGAAAGGCTTGTTGCCATGCCAGACATCCCAGTAATGGACATCGCCGCGATTGGGGTCGTTCGGTGCGTCGAAACTGCCGCCGGACGATGGCGACGCCGGCCAATAGAAGGTTTCCGGGTCGTTCCCGGCCAGGACTTCCGGCAGGATGTACTCGAACATCCGGATATAGTCCGCCTTCTGCTTGGGCGTCGGATGATAGGCTTCCATCGCCTGGAACATCTCCATCTCATTGTTGCCGCACCACAGGCCCAGCGCGGCGTGGTGGCGCAACCGGCGGATGTTGTCCGCGAACTCAGCCCGGATATTGCGGTCAAACTCCGGCGTCAGCTCGTAATTGGCGCAGGCGCACATGAAATCCTGCCAGACGACCAGGCCCAGCTCGTCACACGCGTCATAGAACCAGTCTTCCGGATAATAGCCGCCGCCCCAGACCCGGATGCAATTGAAATGGGCAGCCGCAGCATCGGCCAGCAACCGGCGCGTCCGCTCCGCCGAAAGCCGGCCCAGCAGGTTGTCCTCCGGTATGTAGTCGGCGCCCATGGCGAAGATGGCCACCCCGTTGATTTCGTGGGCGAAGCTCTCGCCCCACTCGTCTTTCTCGCGCCGGACCCGCATCGTCCGCAGGCCGATCCGCCTTTCCCAGGCATCCACCAGACGGGCACCGGCCAGGAGCTCAACCCTGGCGGTGTAAAGGGGTTGCCGGCCATAGCCGTTCGGCCACCAAAGCTGCGGATCGGTGATCCGGACCGGCGCGCCTTCTTCGCTTGGCCGGAATATCCGGCCGGCCGGATCGATGACCACTGTCCGGGTATGCAGCTCATCCTCGGCCGCTTCGTCACACCAGAGCTCATTACAGATTTCAAAATCCAGGTCGACCGCGCCTTCCGTGTGGTGTTGGCGGATATAGACGCTGTCCAGCCGGGCCTGCTCGATCCCCTGCACGCCGATCGAACGCCAGATGCCGGCATCGGGCAGGCGCGGGCCCCAGTCCCAGCCGAACATGCAGTGGGCCTTGCGCAAATGGGGGAATCCGAGCATCGCATCGGTGGTGGCTTCGATCGGGCTCTTGTCCCAGGCTGCCCGGATAAAACGGGTCGGCGAGGCCAGACTGACCGTGATCTGGTTGGTGCCCGCCCGCAGCAGATCGCGGACATCATATTCCCAGATCCGGTGCATATTGTTGGCGGTGCCGGCCAGCCGGCCGTTCAAGCGGATTTCTGCCAACGTGTCCAGACCGTCGCAGCGTAGCAGGACACCGTCGCACGCCAGCAGGCCGGCTTCGACAGTAAATTCGCGCTGGTATTCAAAATGGTGCTCCATCAGCTTGAGCGCCGCCAATTCATTGTCGCGCCAGAACGGATCGGAAATCAGGCCGGCATCCAGCAGGCTGGAATAAACCGTTCCCGGCACCTTGGCTGCAGTCGGGCCCAAGACAACCTGCTCGCGGTCGTCCAGCACGGTCAGAGTCCATTGGCCGTCGAGGCTTAGGTTCATCATATTCATCACCATCCACAGTTGAAAATCGGTTGTTTTCATTATATCCGATTGCAGCCGGCAGATCACCTTAAATCGACCGGATCACACAGCCGGCGGCCGATGACTCGATTTCCGGAACTCCCGCGGCGGGCAGCCGTATCTTGCACGGAACCGATGGTTGAAATGGCTGAGGTTCTCGAAGCCGGAAGCCAGCATGACGTCAAGGACGGATAAGTTGCTGTTAACCAGCAGGTTGGCGGCGTAATCCAGCCGGAGGCCGCAGATGAAGGCGGTCGGCGTCTGGCCGGCATATTGCCGGAACGCACGGCAAAGGTGCTCATGGCTCTTGCCGGATAACGACAGCAGCGCCGGCAGGCCGGCGGTCAGGTTGTCCAGGCTGCCCATCTCCGCCATCAGCCGGGTGAGCCAAGCTGGCGGGCCGGCCGGCTCGGGCGGTGTCCAGCTGCCGAGATAGCGGATGAAAAGCTCAGCCAGGAGGGCGCGCAGTTCAGCCCGTTTGGCAGCCTGCGCTGTCAGGGGGATGGTGTTCCAGTTCTCCAGGCGGCGAATCAGCCCCTGGAATGGCTGTCCCGCCAGGCAGACATGCGGCGGCAGCAGTGCCGTCAGCAAGGACGCCTGCGGCAGGCAACCCTCCAGATACCGGAAACAGTTCTCCGCCGCCTGGCTGGTAAAAGCCAGATTGATGAAGTTCAGCTGGTCTGACCCCACGCTTTGGTAATGATGGGCGTCAGACGGCCGGATGAAGACCAGGGACCCGGCAGCCAGGTCTTGTTGAGTGCCATTGACCAGATGCCGGGCCAACCCGGCGGTGACCAGGAACATCTCGTAGAAGTCGTGACAATGCAGGCCGGCTGCCGCCTTGCTGGAAGAGATGAATGCGTAATGCCCTTCGATAGCCGGATCGATGGTCTCGCTCGCCCGGATCAAGCGAATATCGGCCATATGACCTCCCTGCCGGCGGCCGGCCGGCGTCCTGGCTGGAGGCCGCGCAGGTGATGCGGCCTTATAATCAAAATAGCACAACTTGAACGGTTTGTGGGCGATTACCGGCGGAACGACGGATAGTCCGGCGGCGACAGGGCAGGCGGCGGCATTTTTCACTTTTCGGCCGACTGGCAATTTACATTCAACCCGTTTTTGCGCATAATGGTCATAAATCATTTTCGTAAAGGTAGGTGTAATTTTCATGAAAACTCTTCCTGTCGCTTTGCAAGTCTATTCCGTCCGCGATGCCGCGGCAGCGGATTTCGCCGGCACCATGCTGAAAATCAAGGCCATGGGTTATGATGGCGTCGAATTGGCCGGCTTGTACGGCTTGTCTGCGGCCGAGGTCAAGCAAGCCGTCGATGCCGCCGGCCTGCGGATTATATCCGCCCATGTCCCCTATGCCGAAATGTTGAAGGACATTGACGCCGTGATCGCCACCTATCAATACCTTGGCTGCGATTTCATCGCCGTGCCCTATCTGGACAACGACACCCGTCCCGGATCGGCCGGTTTTGCCGAAGCGCTGCCGAACATCGCCCGTTTCGGGGCGGCCTGCCAGGCCAAGGGACTGACCCTGCTTTACCATAACCATGACTTCGAATTCATCACGATGGCTGACGGCAGCTTCGGCCTGGACTACATCTACGCCCAGACCACGCCCGGCCAGCTGCAGACCGAACTGGACACCTGCTGGGTCAAGGTCGCCGGCCAGGATCCGGTAGCCTATATCAACAAGTACGCCGGGCGCTGCCCGGTCGTCCATTTGAAGGATTTCTACAAGTCCGGCCTGGCCGCCCAAATGTACGAGCTGATCGGCATCAAGTCCGAAGCAAAGCCGGCCGACGAGGGTGTCTTCGAATTCCGCCCGCTCGGCCAGGGCCTGCAGAATTTCCCGCCGATCCTGGCAGCCGCTGTCCAGTCTGGCGCCCAATGGGTTGTCGTGGAGCAGGACCGTTCGGTCGGCCGCACACCGCTGGAAGCAGTCGAAATGAGCCGGGCTTATCTGAAAGAACTGGGCTGGTAAGCTGGACTGGCATCGCGAAATTACTAAGCCTGGCTAAAGCGAGCGGCCGCCGATTTCTCCATCGGCGGCCGCTTTTTATCGCTAATGAACTTCCAGTTATATCTTGATTTGACCCATCAAGAATTTTTCGGCTGACAGGTGACGGATGCCCGACCGGCTCATATCCAGCGAATCCAGGCTGATCACGTATTTGGGATAATTATCATCAATCCGCATCAGCGGACGGAATTCTCGCTCCGCAGTACTTTCATCCAGAATGGACAGTGCGACCTGGATATACGCCCGTTGATTTTCTTTTTCAACCATAAAGTCAATTTCCAGATCACCCTCTTGCCCAACATAGACCCGCTGCCCATCTCGCAGCAGCTCCAGAAAGATCATGTTTTCCAAAACGGAGCCCAGATTCCGGGAATCCGGTGCAGTCAAGGCCGTACGAAGGCCAGGATCTACGGTGTAATATTTGGGTTCACGGCCTAGAATCGCCTTACCGCGCAGATCATAACGCTGAACCGCGTAGAGCAAAAAAGCTTCCTCCAGGCAGCAGATATATT
>JAEXPB010000136.1 GCA_023438965.1 Bacillota bacterium
CGGACCGCCGATGGCCTGGATCATGTTGCGGGCGGTCGGCAGCAGTTGGCGGAAGGAACGGACATAGTCGTAGCCATAGAGATCCATGGCCCGGGCGAGCTGCGCCTGCTGGCGCGCCCATTCGGCGCCCTGCGGCGGCTGGGGGCTGTTCTTGGCGATCGCCTGGTCGGCGGCCGGTCCGAAAACCCGTCGCACTTCACGCTCCCATTCCGCCGGCGGCAGCGTCGGCCGTTGTTCCGGCAGATGGCCGTCGCCGAACAGGCGCAGGTAAATCTCCATGCTGATCAGGGTCCCGATGCCGACCTTGTCGCCATGCAGGCTGCCCCGGCGATGTTGTTGAATGTCGCGCATCTCCAGCAGATGCGAGATGTAGTGCTCGCCGCCGGAGGCTGGACGGGTGTTGCCCATCATCTGCATGGCAATGCCGGTCAGGGAGAGTGTCGCCATCAGCGAAGCGCAAGCCGCGCCTTTTTTCACCGGATCCGTCTGGTCGGCCAAATCAGCGGCCAGACCGAGTACCTCCTGCACGGCACGGTCGACCATGGCCGCAATCAAAGGGCAAAAATCCTCATCTTCGACGGCATAAGCCAGCCGCCAGTCGATCAGGCCGATAACCTTGGCCAGGACATCGCCGAAGCCGGCAGCGGTCATCGCCCGCGGCGCCGCTGCCAGAACGGCCGGATCGTAGAAGATTCCGACCGGCGCGACGCCGGGATGGGTGGTCTTGAAGCCCCGCACAATCAGGGGTGTGCTGGACGAGGCGAAGCCGTCGACCGACGCGGCCGTCGCAAAGGAAACGAACGGCAGGCCGGTCATATAGCTGTTATAGCGGGTGATGTCGGTCAAAGTACCGCTGCCGCAGGCTACCAGGAAATCCGGTTTGTCGGCCAGGGCGCAGAGCAGGCTGCCCAGGGACTGCTCGTCAGCGTGCAGGTCTTCCCGCTCAAGCAGAACCGCCCGCGGTTTGAATTCGGCCAGACCTTCCAGCAAAGCTTCGCCGGCAGCCGCTCGGGTATTGCGGTCCATGACGACGGCGCAGCGCCCCCTGAGCCCCAGCTCGCGCAGATACGGCGCGATGCGCGACGCCATGTCCGGCGCCTGCGCCAGCCGACGGGTCTGGATGCCGTGCACCCGCCCGCAGGCCGGACACAACCGGCTCTCGCCGAGCCGGCCGAGCAGTTGGTCCAGGCTGGCCTGGTCATGCCAATAGTCAGGACTGTTTTGTACCGAGAAATACTCGCGGTTGATATTCGCCATATCGCCTCCAGAAAGTCCGGCCACCGTCAGATGTCATTGACCTTCAGTTATCAATAGCCGACGATCGCATCGATGCGGGCCAGTTCCTCGTCACTGAAATCCAGGTTAGCCAGAGCACCGGCATTTTCCGCCAGCTGTTCCGGACGGCTGGCGCCGATCAGAGCGGATGTGACCCGGCCCCGCCGCAGAACCCAGGCAATAGCTAATTGCGATAAACTCTGGTTTCTGGAAACGGCAATCTCATTCAACTGGCTGACCTTGGCCATCTTTTCCTCGGTAATATCGTTTTTCCGTAAAAAACGAGGATCGCGGGCAACCCGCGAATCCGCCGGAATGCCCTGTAAATACTTGCCGGTAAGCACGCCTTGGGCCAGGCAGGAGAAAGCGATACAGCCAATGCCCTCCTCCTCGAGGGTGTCCAGGAGGCCTTCGCGCTCGATCCAGCGGTTGAGCAGCGAATAGGAAGGCTGATGGATCAGGCAAGGCGTGCCCAAACGACGCAGGATGGCTGCCGCCTGGCGGGCTTCCGCCGGATGATAATTCGAAAGGCCGACATACAGGGCCTTGCCCTGGCGCACCACAAGATCCAGCGCTGCCATGGTCTCCTCGAGCGGCGTTTCCGGGTCGGGGCGATGATGATAGAAAATGTCGACATAGTCCAAGCCCAGGCGCTGCAGGCTCTGATCCAGGCTGGCGACCAGATATTTCTTGCTGCCGAAATTGCCGTATGGACCAGGCCACATGTCATAGCCGGCCTTGGTCGAGATGACCAACTCGTCGCGGTACGGCTTCATGTCCAGCTGTAAAATCCGGTTGAAATTACTTTCTGCGGCGCCGTATGGCGGTCCGTAATTGTTGGCGATATCGATGTGCGTAATACCGAGGTCGAAGGCCGTGCGCACGATCGCCCGCTGGGTTTCCAGCGGCGTCAGTTCGCCGAAATTATGCCACAGGCCGAGGGTGATCGCCGGCAGCTTCAGCCCGCTGCGGCCGCTGCGGCGATAGATCATTTCATCATAACGGGCGGAATCAGCCTGATAAGTCATAAACATACCTCCCAAAAATCAATCGTGATTATTCCCCTGATGCCAGAGAAAGATGCCCAGGCAAATCAGCAACAGGCCCTGGGGAACCACATTGGCCAGCAGAAAAAGGACCTGCAGGCGGCTGAAGAACGATACCTCCAAGCTGTAATACAGCAGGGAAGTGCCGAAGGCCAGCAGGAGAAAGGGCCAGCGCAGCTGATGGCCCTGCCGGTCGGACAATAAAGAAATCAGCAGGACGGCGAAACCCAGGCATAGCGCGCTGAACGCGAAGAAGACATAGTCCATGAACACCCCTCCCGCCCGGTTTTCCGGTAAATCCAGTATAGCACATCCGATCAGGGGAGATTGCCCAACAACGCGCATTCAGCTTTCATATTCGGTCAAAATCTGCTAAGATGGATGTACTTTCAAGATGGGGTAGGTGTCACTATGGAACGCCCGGATGTCCAATTACTCTGGCAGCGTGCGATTAATTTGCTGGAAGGCGAGATGAGCGAGATCAGCCTGAATACCTGGATCGTGCCCATGCAGCCGCTGTCGGCGGACAAGGGCGTTTTTATGCTCTCCGTCCCGAACGAATTCCACAAAACCTGGGTCGATCAATATATTTCCCTGATCCGCAATACGCTCAAAGCGGCCACGACGGTCGACTATGATG
>JAEXPB010000199.1 GCA_023438965.1 Bacillota bacterium
CAAGAACAATCTGCGCGCCGGCATCCTGCCGCCGCTGTCCGGCTATGTCAACAACATCTACCGCGACAGCTGCGGCGCCTTCATCCTGTCGGAAATCTGGGCCTGCCTGGCGCCCGGCCATCCGGAAATCGCCGTTCGCTATGCCTATGAAGATGCGATCGTCAACCATAGCCACGAAGGCGTCTTTGCTGAAATTTTCTGCGCGGCGGTCGAGAGCGCCGCTTTCGTTGAGTCGGATGCCCGCCGGCTGATCGACATCGGCTTGTCCTATATTCCGGCCGACTGCGGCGTAGCTGCGGGTGTCCGCGATGTCGTCGCCTCGTTTGCCGCCGGCCGCTCCTGGCAGGAAGCACGCAAGAGCCTGCTGCAGGTTGTACCGGGCAGCTTCGGCGCCCTGGGCACTTTACCGGAGGATATCGCGCCGGATGAGCCGGTCGGCGCGATCGGCTATGACGCGCCCAGCAACATCGGCATCATCATCATTGGCTGGCTTTATGGCGGCGGCGACTTCGGCCAGAGCCTCTGCATCGCTTCCAACTGCGGTGAAGACGCCGACTGCACCGCCGGCACCCTGGGGGCGATCCTCGGCATCATCGGCGGCATGTCCGCCATCCCGGACCGCTGGGTCAGCCCGCTGGGCGGCAAGATCAAGACCAAGTGCATCAATTATGCCGACCATGCCCTGGTTGTCCCGCAAACCATCGACGAGATGGTTGAGCGCGTGCTGCGCCTGACCCCGCTTTTCCTGGGCAGCGCCCTCTGCGATTGCCTGCAGGCTTCTGGCGGCTATGCGATCACGCTGGCGGAGCCGGACCAGCTGGCCAACCAGCCGGAGCGGATCAACGCCTGGGAGAGCAGGCAATTCGCCGATGTCCTGCGGCGCAGCCCGTTTGTCGTGCACCAGGAATTCCCGATCTTCGACATCAATCTCGATTACGGCGAAGAGCCGTACATTCGCGAAGGCCAGGTCAAAACCTTCCGGCTGGTCGTGGAGAACAAACTGAAGATCCAGCAATGGCTGCAGGTCCAGTGGCATCTGCCGGAAGGCTGGGAGATCACGCCGGCCCCGTCAGTCAGCGCCTCCCTGGAGCAGTTCCATTGCAATATCGGCCGGACCGAACTGACCTTTGCCGTCACCGTGCATGGTTTGAACCGCAGCCGTTATGATCTGGTGATCGATGTCGGCTCGGTCGGCCATCATACCCGCGGCTTGATCCCGGTGACCCTGCTGACCGGCGGCTGAGCCGGACCCAGATAGGGCTGTGCCGAAAGGGCGGCGCTGCCCGCTAGCGGATACCTTGCCGGTATATCGTGTTTTTACCGGCGCCCAATCGCTCGAGTCGAAATCCGAAAAGCGCCCCCAGCCATGTATGGCCAGAGGCGCTTTTGCCGGACTTCAACTTGCTTTCAACAACGAAGGTTACTTCACATTACCCGGCTGCAGCGGGCAGACCGCGATGCAGCTCTGGACGATGGTCGGCCGGAATTTGTTGATCGGGTCGCGCTGGCGGAGCGCTTCGTCCAGGTTGTCGGCGGTGATCTCGGCCGGCGGCGTCAGATCGAGCGCCGAACCATTGGCGGCGAAGCCGTCGCGGTTGGTCAGCGCGTAGCGGGAAGCCCAGCGACAGCGGTTGGTGTCGATCGGCAGATAGTCGTGGACGATGCCGCCGATGGCGATGCCCAACGGCTGGCCGACGCTGATCGCCTGGACCGGGCAGGCTTTCAGGCATTTCTGGCAGTCGGCGCAGGTTTTGCCGATCAGAGCCGGCTGGACCGGGTCGGCGGCCAGCGGCATATCGGTGACAATGGCCACGAAACGCTGATGGATGCCGTATTCCGGGGTGTAGACGTTGCGGTTCCAGGTCAGCTGGCCGATGCCGGCGCTGACCGCCTCGATTGTGTTGTTGATCGGGGCGCTGTGCAGGCCGCGCGGGCTACCGACTTCGGTGCCCATATGGCTCAGGTCATGGCTGAAAACCGCTTGATAGCCGCTTTCCTGCAGGGCTTTGACGACTTTGATTGCCAGCAGGGACAGCTCGCGCTGAGCCTGGTACTGGACGAAGACATAGGGCCCGACCGCATCCGCCGGTGGTTTACCGGCCCGCTCCAACGCAGCCTCCGGATAGCGGATGCCCAGGAGCAGAACGCTCTTGCCCTGCGGCAGATAGTCGCCGGTATGGTAGAGCTCGCGCTGGCGTGTGGTGATGGCCGGATTGTAGGGGTAGAAGAGGTCGTTTTTGTCGGTGGCGTCGAACAGGACTTCATCTTTGACCAGGTCGGTTAGCTGGTCGACGACATCGTTCAGGCGCGGGGCATCCGCGACGCCGCTCAGGTTGGCGCCCAAGCGGGCGGCCAGGGCCTTGACGTCGCCGGCGCTGCGCAGCGGACGGGCGGGATTGCCATGCAGCGGGACATCCATTTCCGGCAGGTCGCAGTTGACGATGACCGTGGAGCAGCAATAGGCGGTGTTGGCCGGCATTTCGCCCAGCAGGGCATGGTCGCGGATCTGCCGGTTCATCTTGTTGGACTGGGAGATCGCGGCGATGCCGAGGGTATCGAAGATCCGGGCGATGTCCAGGGTGGCGAAAACCATCGCCCGCTGGCCCTCGTTGCGGTAATGCTCCTCAAGCTCGCGGCGGTCGGGCTCGGCCAGTCCGGCAC
>JAEXPB010000224.1 GCA_023438965.1 Bacillota bacterium
GGATTATTTAGGCAATAATTGAATATATTATGACTAGCAAGAACTCCTGTTATACCGCAAATTTCATCCGCGTTCAAAAACCTCCCCCAAGCTGAATTATAATACCGACTATTCAGATAATACAGTCCAGTCTCGTTATCATACCGATAACCGCGATAGCGATAGGGATTCTTGTAGCCGATAAAAGTGGCGTCATTCGTCTTGTCGGTTCCGCTGCCGTCCTTGATCGAAATCAAGTTCCCCCAGGCATCATAAGCGTATTCGACGACCACACTGCCGCTACTGTTGACAATCTTACAGATGTCGCTTTGGGCGTTCCGGACATAGTAGTAGATATTGCCGGCGGTGTATTTGAATCCAATCCGAATCTGTATCGTAGATGCCTGACCAATCATCCGATTTTCGAAGCGGTAATTAACACTTCATGTCCTGATTGAATATCGCAGATTCAGATCTATGGTCGCCTTTTCCCTTGGCCTAATCATCTCATCAGGAAATTTTAATGGATTGCGGCAGCCATCAGGGCGTTGACGATCGCGGCCGCGATAGCGCTGCCGCCCTTTCGGCCGCGCGTGAGAATAGCCGGCACCGCCAGTTGGCGGATCATTTCCTTGGCTTCGACGACATGGACAAAACCGACCGGCACGCCGATGATCAGGTCCGGCTGCAGCCGGCCGGCTGTAATCAGCTCATGCAGACGGAGCAGGGCGGTCGGCGCATTGCCGATCGCATAAATGATCGGCCGTCCGGTGCCAGCCAGCTTCAGGCTCTGGTCCATGCTGACGGATGCTCGGGTTAAGCCGTGCGACCGGGCAGCTTCCGCTACTTCCGGATCACTGATATAGCAATGGACTTCGCCGCCCAGCAGCTGCAGTTTGGCCTTGTTGATGCCGGCTGCCGCCATGCCGGTGTCGGTCACGATGACCGGCCGTTCGCGCAGCAGACACAGGCTGTGGTCCAGTACGCCGACGCTCAGCCACAGGCTGTCGGCATAGGCAAAATCCGCGCTGGTATGAATCATCCGGTAGAGCAGCGCCCGTTCGGTTCCGGACAGGTTGTCCGGATGGCGGGGATGATCGGGCGTCAGGCGCTGCCGCAGCTCGCGATCGATGATGGCGAAGCTGGCCGCTTCGATCGCGTCCGGCTGCATCGTCCGGGAGACGGTTGGTTCTTGAATCAGGTTGTCCGGCATGCTTGTTTCCTCCTGGCCCTGGCAGATAGTCCGGCTGGCGGCCAGCCGGTCGTCCAATCGATTTACAGTTACATCGGCCCCAGCAGCCGGTAGATGGCCGGCAGATCCAGCGCCGAACGCAGGGCATCCGCCAGCCGGTCCAGATCCTGCTCGCGCCGGGCCGCGACATCGATCGCCGCGATCGCGGCGCTGTCAAAGCCATGCGCCGGATCCTTGCGCTGCCAGAGCCGCCGGAGCAGTTGCCCCAGCAACTCGGTGTTGTCAAAGAAGCCATGCAGATAGGAACCCCAGACCAAGCCGTCGGAGCGGACCATGCCGTCCTCCCGGCCGTCGGCCAGCCGCAGCAGGGGTGCCGCGGCGTGGCGGTCGCTGATCTCGGTCTGCCCCATGTGGATCTCGTAGCCAGTCACAGCCAGACCGGCTGCCGCGCCGAGGCCAGCCCAGTCATGGCCGGCGCCGTCGAGTAGCTGACCCTGGATCCGGGTGCGGGTTTTCGCCTGGCTGAAGGTCGTCCGGCCGGGCAGGAGCCCCAGACCGGAACAACGGCCGCCCTGCTCGACCCCGAACGGATCCAGCAGTTCCTCCCCCAGCATTTGGTAGCCGCCGCAGATACCGGCTACGGGGGTTCCGGCACTCGACCGCTCGCTAATCGCCGCGGCCAGGCCGCTTTCGCGCAGCCAGTCCAAGTCGGCCAGCGTGTTCTTGCTGCCCGGCAGGATGATCAGGTCCGGCTGACCCAGTTCGCTGACGCGCTGCACATAGCGCAGCCGGACGTCCGGCACCAGGTCCAGGACATTGAAGTCGGTGAAATTCGACAGGCGGGGCAGTCGGATGACCGCGATGTCCAGCTGGTCGGGCCGGGCGATCGGGTTGCGGCGCAGGCGGTCGGCTTCGCCGTCTTCGTCATCCAGCTGCAGCGGCAGCATGGGGATGACCCCCAGCACCGGCACGCCGGTCAGGTCTTCAAGCATGCGCAGGCCGGGCTGCAGGATCCGGACGTCGCCGCGGAACTTGTTGATGATCAGGCCCTTGACCCGCTGCCGTTCCTCCGGTTCCAGCAAGGACAGTGTGCCGTATAGCGACGCGAAGACGCCGCCGCGGTCGATATCGCCGACCAGCAGGACCGGTGCGTCGACCATTCTGGCCATCCCCATGTTGACGATGTCGTCCTGCTTCAGGTTGATCTCGGCCGGACTGCCGGCGCCTTCCAGCACGATGATCTCCCGCCCGGCGCTCAGGCGGCCGTAAGCAGCCAGGATGTCCGGAATCAGGTCCTTCTTCATCCGGAAATACTCGATGGCGCCGAACTGGCCGCGGACTTCGCCGTTGACGATCAACTGCGAGCCCATTTCGCCGGTCGGCTTGAGCAGGATCGGATTCATGTCCACCTGGGGCTCCAGGCCGCAGGCCTGGGCCTGCAGGACCTGTGCGCGGCCCATTTCCAGGCCGTCGAGGGTGATGTACGAATTCAAGGCCATGTTCTGCGACTTGAAAGGCGCCACGGCATGCCCGTCCTGGTGGAAGATCCGGCACAGGCCGGCGGTGACCAGGCTCTTGCCGGCGGAGGAGGTGGTGCCCTGGATCATCAGGGGTCTGGCGTTGGTCATGGCATTAATCCTCCTGCAAGGCGTCGATCAGCAGTTGGTTTTCGGCGGGTGTCTTCACGGCGATCCGGTAATAGCCCGCCCCGAGTCCGGGATAATTGGCGCAGCTGCGGATCAACAGGCGCTGGCGCAGCAGCCGTTCGGCCAGATCCGGGCTGTCGGCGGCATGAAAGAACAGAAAGTTGGCGCCGCCCGGCCAGACCTGCCAGCCGCGGGCCGCCAGGGCCGCCCGCAGCCGCTCGCGTTCGCTCCGCAGCCATTGCCGGCGTGCGCGGCGGGTTGGGCCGTCTTCCTGCTGCAGGCTCTGCAGGGCAGACAGACCGGCCGCCTCCGCCAGCGTGCTGACCGGCCAGGGCTGGCCGGTGGCCCGCACGGCGCCGGCCACAGCCGGGCTGGCGCACAGGTAACCGAGCCGCAAACCCGGCAGGGCAAAGAACTTGGTCATCGAGCGCAGGATCAGCAGCCGGTCGGCCGTCGCCGGCTGCCGCAGGTCGGCCATCAGACTGTGGTCTGCTTCCCGCTCGGTAAAATCCAGGAAGCATTCGTCCAGCAGCAGCCAAATCCCCCGCTGGCGGCAGAAACCGGCAATCCGGCGCAGAAGCGCCGGTTCGATCAGCAGGCCGGTCGGATTGTTTGGATTGCAGAGGATCAGGAGATCCGGCCGGGGCTGGTCCGCGCCGGCCGCCGGACTGCTGGCGGAATCGGCGGCGGCGGATCGCGCGCCGCCGGCGGCCTCACCGCTGCCGGACACCGCTTCGGCCAGCCAGGCCAGAAACGCCCCGGTTACCGCGAATCCCTGCTCCGGCGGCAGCCGGTACGGGATGATCCGGGCCTGCTGTTCCCGGCCGGCCCGGGCATATTCCAGGAAGGTCGGCACCGGCAGGAAAATCCGCCCGGGCCGGATGACCTGGATCGCCCGGAACAGGACGTCCGCCGCGCCGTTGCCGCCCGCGATCTGCTGCGGATCGAGTCCGTGCCGTTCCGCCAGCCGGCAGCGCAAAACGCGCTGCTGGGGATCCGGATAATGGCAAACCTCGTCCAGGCTGTTGATGATCGCCTGGCGGATCGATTCGCTGAGGCCGAACGGCATGATGTTGGCCGAAAAGTCGGTCAGGTCCGCGGGAGCCAGGCCGCCAGCCTGGGCGGCGCTCAGCCGATCGCCGCCGTGGACCGGGTTGATCTCGCTTGATCGGATACGCATCGTCGCCATGAATGCTCAACCTCTTCCCAGCTGGCCGGCCAGCCCAAGGATCGCCAGCCGCAGCGGCCAGGCGGCCAGCAGACCGAGCAGGGCGGTCAGCCAGAGCAGGCGGTGCGTGCGCCGGATGTCCTGCGCTTCCGGCTCGCGTTCGGCGTCGCCGATCGTCGGCTTATGCACCAGCTGGCCGAAATAGCGGTTGTCGCCGCCCAGCTGGATGCCCAGGGCGCCGGCGCAGACCGCTTCCGTCTGCGCGCTGTTCGGACTGGCGTGCTTGCGCCGGTCGCGGCGATAGATCCGCCAGGCCCGCCGCCGGTCGCCGCCGAGCAGGATATTGGCCGCCAGCATCAGGCCGGCGGCGCCCCTGGCCGGCAGATAATTGGCGGCATCGTCCAGATGGGCGGACGCGCGGCCGAAATGCAGGTACCGGTCGTTCTTGTAGCCGACCATCGAGTCGAGTGTGTTGACCGCCTTGTAGGCCAGTCCGAGCGGCGCGCCGCCGAGGGCCAGCCAGAACAGCGGCGCGATGACGCCGTCGGTCGTGTTCTCGGCCACGGTCTCCACCGCGCCGCGGATCACGCCGGCCGCCGGCAGGTGCTCCGTTTCGCGCCCGCCCAGCCAGGACAG
>JAEXPB010000229.1 GCA_023438965.1 Bacillota bacterium
GATTATAGGTTCCGTTGCTGAGCGTGATGTTGATCAGCGACCGGCGGGACATCCGCAGGCTGTCCTGATAGTATTGTTCGAACTGCGCTTCCGGAATGAACAGGTATTTGGCCTGCAACCGGGCAAACCAGCGTTGCTTGATCAGATTGAAAAACAGATAGTATGACGGCAGCGTCAGGGCGGTCAACCCCCGGATCGGAAAGACCAGGGCGCTCTCCAGGATCAAGCAGCCGGCAAGGTCAGGCCGGCGGCACAGCGCCTCGGCAACTATCTGCGCGCCGATCGAAAGTCCGCCCAGGGCATGAACCCGTCCGCCGCACTGTTCGTCGATATAGCAGATCAATTTGCTAGCGGAGTCGCCGATGCTGGTAAACGTCGTTGCGCCGTCCTCGCCATGGCCGTCGATGACCGGCGCGACGATGTGCCAGCGGTCTTTCAACCCATTGATGACCGGCGTCAGCGACCACCAGGACAGTCCGCCGCCATGCAGAAGAATGACCGTTGGCTTTTCCCGGCAGCCAAATTCGCGAAAAAGCATCCTTAGGTTGTCCCCCTTTCCAGTAGTCTGAGCAATTCCGGAATGTTCCGCCCAACATCACTGACTTGGTGCGCGTCGGACGCAGTTCGGATCGTTATGCCGTTATCCTGCAGAACAGCCAGCAGCTTCCGGTTCAGGCCGAGTTCGGGAAAACCGTAGTTCAAGGCCAGGCCGCCGCTCTGTTCGGCATACATGCCCTGCTTGCCCAGCAAGAGGGCCAGCCTTTCATAATCCGCGGTCAGATCGATCGCCGGGTAATGCCCGAAGCATTTGATGGAATCCGGATGGGCCAGACCATCGAACAAGCCGCTGTCCGCCAGGTCAGCCATGATCTGGTAATATCGCCGGTACATTTTGTCCACATCTTTGCCTTGCCAGTGTTCGGCCTGGTGGTCGAATCCCCAGCCGTCGATCCAGTGCACGGCACCGGCCAGGAAATCAACCTGATATTCATCCAGGATACTGGCCAGCCGGTCTTCCCTTTCCGGTATATAGCAGACTTCCAGTCCGAACCGGACCTTGACCGGAACATCCTGCATCCGTACCCGGCTGATGAAGGCCAGGTAATCCTCGATCGAACCGGTCATTTTGCGAGCCAGCCATTCCCGCTGATAGTCGCTGCTCGCACGGATCGGCGCATAGACGGCGGCAAATTCCCGGAACTGGTGGGTATGCTCCAGCAGCCAGATCTCGGCCAGGCCGGCCGACTGGGCCGCCGCAATGAACTGGTCGTAATAATCAATTGTATAGCCGCCGCCGTGGCCGTGGAGAAAATGGATATGGACATCCTGCATGGCTGCCTCCTGCCGGATTACGGCTCTTCCAGCAACTGGATAACCTCGCGCAGATTGTTCAACCGGGCGAACAACAGGCGATTGATTTCTTCGGTCGGCTGCGCCAGGTCGGGGATCATCACGGCTTTCAAGCCGGCCTGGCTGGCCGACCGGATGCCCGGCGGCGAATCCTCCAGGGCCAGGCACGCGGCTGGCGCGGTATCGATCAATTCACAAGCTTTCAGATAGATGTCGGGTGCCGGCTTGCCCCGCTCAATCATGTCGCCGGTGACAATCCGATCGAAATAACCGGCTATCCCGGCTTTATCCAGATAATACCGGGTCCGGTCGGCTTCGTTGGATGTCGCGACGGTCATCCGATAGCGGTTGTCGCGCAGATAATCGAGCAATTCCAGGAGCCCCGCCTTGAGAGGCATGCCCTGCGCCTCGATCTGAGCTGTCACGTAAGCCAGCTTGATTTGGCGGGCGTGCAGATAATCGAAAGAGGCGCCTAGTTTGGTCTGGAAGACACGCTGGCTGTTCCTCAGGTTCAAGCCCAGCGTCGCGACGATGAATTCCCGGTCGATCGGAATGCCCAACTGGCGGCTGGTCTGCTCCCAAGCCCTGACCGACAGCTGTTCCGTATCGAACATCAGCCCGTCCATGTCAAAAACGACACCCTGGATAAGCCCCCGGCCGGCCGGCTTACTGGCCATCGATGTCCTCGATGCTTAGGCTGTCTTCATGCGGGATGTCATGCCAGGCCGCGTTGCGATAAAACAAGACGAGGATGTTGATGATCGCCCAGGGAAACATGTAAATCGGGAATGTCAGGATCGCCCGCCAGCAACCGGGCCATTTCTTGTGTTCCAAGGCCAGGATCAGCCAGGCAAAACCGGCCAGCATGGCATAGCCGCCCAACATGCCGCCGGCCAGGGTGATCAGCAGGCCGGTCCAGCTGTTGCCGGCCACGGCATCCAGTATGACCAGCAAGGTCCAGAAAATGCCGGACAAGCCGGTCACCAGGACACCCAGGCTGTACATCAGGTCGTCAAAGACGTGCACGCGGCCGGCCAGCATGGCCCGGACCAGGCGACGCACGCCCATCGGCAGGATCTGGATACTGCCCAGGGACCAGCGGTAGCGCTGTTTCAGCGACTGGCCCAGGGTTAGCGGTTGTTCGTCGTAGAAAATGGCATACGGGGCATAGGCGATAAAATGGCCGCGCGCGATACACTGCATGGTAAATTCGATGTCTTCGCAAACCGATTGCGTATGCCATCCCCGGTCACCCAAAACCGACAAGGCGAACATGAAGCCTGTTCCGCCGACCGAACAGCACGGCAGGTTCAACCGGGCGCGCGGGATATGGAAACAGCGGGTTTGCATCAGCCAGAATATGCTGCTGCAGCCGGCCACCCAGGAGCTGGCCGGGTTCTTGCCCTGCCGGTAGCCGGTGGCGACCAGGTGGCCGGCATTCAATTGACGGTTCATGGCAGCGAGAAAACCCTTGTCGACCACATTATCCGCATCAAAAATGACGCAGGCGTCGAATTGGTCCCGGTATTCGCGCAGGAATCGGGTAAAAAACCAGTTCATGGCATAGCCTTTGCCCTTGTGCGCCGGATCTGTGCGCTCCAGGACAG
>JAEXPB010000350.1 GCA_023438965.1 Bacillota bacterium
GACCAGGATCGGTAAAAGGGGCCTAACAGCCTATATATCGATCCATTTAAAAAAGCGGTTGTCCGGCCTGATCCCCGCTAGCGACACGCATGCCCGGGCGACAGCGATCGATACGGCCAGATCGTCCGGTCAGCAACCGGCGGTCATTCCTCCAGAGTGATCGCGCTGACCGGACAGGAGGCTGCCGCGTCCCGGGCAGCTTCGAGCGCATCATCCGGCACGGTATCGACAATGACCATCGCGATCATATCCACGCCCATGGCAAAGACCGCCGGGCAAATTGAGGTGCACAGGCCGCAGCCGATGCAGGTATCCGTATCCACTCTTGCCACCATAACTACACACCATCCTTTTCTTGTTCCGGCCCAGCGGACCACACTGAAGGGCAATGGTCCAGCCGGTAGCCGATCTTGATGACCGATTTCAGTTTCTGCCGGAAATTCATCTTCCGGCGCAGCTGCATGATATGCATGTCAACCGTGCGGGTCTCGCCGGCAACAACGTAACCCCAGACCGTCTGCAGGATCTTCTCCCGGCTGAGGGCAATGCCGGCATGCTGGATCAGGAAGGCCAGCAAGTCAAATTCCTTGGGGGTCAGACGGACTTCAGCGCCGCCCTGGCGAACGGTCCGGGTTTGCTGATCGACTTCAATGTCCTGGTAGCGCAGGACTGCGGCGCCATGGCTGTTCTGCCGCAGGACTGAACGAATGCCGGACAATAGTTCGTTGACCTCCGGCGGCTTGCCGATCCAGGCATCGGCGCCCAAGCGCAGGCTGCGGACCTGGTCCGCCTGGCAGTCGCGGTCGGCCAGGCAAATCACCGGCGTTTCGAGGCCGCACAGCTTCGACATCAGTTCCGGCGTCGCCGGGTCGCGCAAGTCCAAATCCAGCAGTATCAGTACGAAGTCGTCGGTCTGCAGGCAAAACAGCGCATCCGAACTGCCTGCGCAACTAACCGGTGTGAAGCCGGCCAGGCCAAGCTCCGCCTGAATCAGTTCGTCCATGGCATGATTGTCCTCAATGACCAGGATCTTGCGCAAACCGCGGTCTACGCCTGTCGGCATGTCATGATCAGCCACGGGTCGGCACAATCTCCAGCCAGTATCCGTCAGGATCCTCGATGAAATAGAGGCCCATCTTCTCATTTTCATAGCAGATGCAGCCCATATCGGCATGTAACTGATGAGCAGCGGCATAATCATCGGTCCGGAAGCAGATATGCGACTCGTTGTCGCCCAGCTCATAAGGTTTGTGATCCTTGAGCCAGGTCAGCTCGAGCTGGTAGCGGTTGTCGGCATCGCTGAGGAAAACGATTTCGAATTGGCCATGATCCGGCTGTATGCGGCGCCCGACCTGTAAACCGAGCGCTTTCTGGTAAAAATCAATCGATCTTGACAAATCAAAAACATTCAGGTTGGTATGGACGATTTTAAAATTCATCTGACTCACCTCCGGGCAGTTTATTTTATGATAGCATGAAAACGCCGTTTTCGTCGATTGTTCCGGAAATTAACTGTCCGCTATTCTCAATCCGGGTATCGTATGCTATCATGAGTACAACTTTCACCCCCGCCCGGCTCCGGTCAGCCGGCGGAACTGCAGCATTGCAAAAATGATCATGCCGCTTGATAAATCTACTATGAATGCCAGGAGTGTGAATCAAATGGATCTTTTCCAGAAATGCCGGGAGTATACCAAAGCCAAAGAAGCCATGGCGCTGGGGGTTTATCCCTATTTCCATATGCTGACCTCCGGTCAGGACACTGAAGTCATCATGGAAGGCCATCGGACCATTATGTTGGGCTCGAACAATTACCTTGGCCTGACCGCTGATCCGCGGGTTCGTGCCGCCGCTGTCAAGGCGGTCGAAAAATATGGTTCAGGCTGCTCCGGCTCCCGTTTTCTGAATGGCACGCTCGACATTCATGTCGAATTGGAGCAAGCCTTGGCTAAATTCCTCCAGAAAGAAGACAGCTTGATTTTCTCGACCGGATTCCAATCCAACCTGTCGATCATCTCCGGCATCACCGGACGGAATGACTATATACTTTCCGACTCCATGAATCACGCGAGCATTGTTGACGGCACCCGGCTCAGTTTTGCCAAGACGATCAAGTTCAAGCACAACGACATGGAGGATCTGGCCCGCCTGCTGGAGCACTGCGCCGCAGACGAGAAAGCCGGTATCCTGATCGTGACGGATGGTGTCTTCAGCATGGAGGGTGAGATTTGCAATCTGCCGGGCATTGTCAAGCTAGCCCGTCAATTCGGCGCGCGCGTCATGGTTGACGACGCCCATTCCATTGGTGTTCTGGGCGAGCGCGGCCGCGGCACAGCCGAATACTTCGGTCTGACTGACGAAGTCGACCTGATCATGAACACCTTCTCCAAGACCCTGGCTTCACTCGGCGGCTGTGTTGCCGGCAGCGCCGATGTCATCCATTACCTCAAGCACAACGCGCGGCCGTTTATCTTCAGCGCCAGCATACCGCCGGCGCAGGTTGCCGCAGCGCGTGAAGCCCTGCGCATTCTGGAGTCGGAGCCGGAGCGTGTGCGCCGCCTGAACGAAATCTCGGCATACATGCGGCGTGGCCTGCGTCAGCTGCCGGATGTCACAATACATGACAGCGGCAACGATCTAGTGCCGATCATCCCGATCCTGACCCGTACAGTCGGACGCACCCTTTTCACGGCAAAGAGCCTGCTGGATAATGGCGTCTATGTCAATCCGGTCTTCCCGCCGGCGGTGCCGCAGGGCAACTGCCTGTTGCGCAGCAGTTACACGGCGACGCACACCAACGCCCAGCTCGACGAGGCCCTGGAGCGGATTGGCGGCGTATTCTCGGCCCTGGCCAATAATCCGGCGGTCGATTTCGAATTCGAGGTTTGAGTCCGCTCAGGATTCCGGGTCCGGTTCCTGATACGCGGGTTCCGTCGCGGCGCCGGTGACGGTTACCCGGATATTGCCCCGCGTCGCTTTGGAGTACGGGCAGATCTGATGCGCCAAATCGGCATATTTCTGGTTGTCCGCTTGCGAGAAGCCGTCAATGGCGACCGTGATGTCCGCCGCCACCTCGTAGCCCCGCGCTGCGTCCTTGAGCAGATGGACATCGACGGTCACATGGCTGGTTGTATAGGAAACGCCCGCGTCGCGCAGCACGGCATTGACCGCGCTGTTAAAGCAGGCGCTGTATCCGGCGGCAAAAAGCTGTTCCGGATTGGTAGCCGTGGTTTCCTTGCCGCTGATCTCCTTGGGCGGCGCGATATCCACAATGAATGAACCATCAGGGGCGACCGATTGGCCGCCTTTGCGACCGCCGGTATTGATCATGGTTGCCGTATAAATGATTGCCATACAAATCACTCCAGTCTTCGGGATGATTCCATTATCATCCGCGCCGGCTGGCGTGACAGTAACCAGAGTATCAGAATCAAGCCGCTGCGGTTCCGCCGGCGGCTGATAATCAGATCGTCGATACAATCTATGACAGCAACAACAGGAATGTCAAACCGGCCGGCTTATGCTACACTGTAACCGACGCCGCTGTAAATGGCCCGGGAGGTGACCGTCCGATATGGACAACTTGTTTCAACCGACGCCGCTGGATGAGGTTCTGCGGATCGACGCAATTTATACCCTGCACTATTTTGAATATACGCGCGATTACCTTTTCACGGGCGAACGGCACGATTTCTGGGAAATGGCCTATGTCGACAAGGGCGAAGCCGGTGTTCTGGCCGACAGCTCCGGTTATGTTCTGAAGCCGGGCGAGGCGATTTTCCACCGGCCGAACGAATACCACAACATCTGGGCCAATGGCATCTTCACGAATGTCATCATTGTTTCCTTCGCCAGCAGCAGCCCGGGGATGGGCTTTTTCCAGCAGAAGATCCTGCAGCTCGGGCCGCGGGACAAGGAACTGCTGGCGCTGATCCTGCGCGAAGGGCAGCAGGCCTTCCGGGAGAGCCTGGATTATGCCGACCTGACCCGGTTCACGCTGCGGGAGGATGCCCAGTTCGGCTGTCTGCAAATGATCAAGACCCTGATCGAGCAGCTCCTGATCAGCCTGGTGCGCGGGTCATTGTCGATAGCCCGCGAAAGCCGGCTGTCTGCCGACTCCAAAGACCGGCACGAACAGCTGGTGGTCGGCCGGATCAACCAATATCTGGAACAGAACCTGCATCGCCAGCTGACGCTGGACGAAATCTGCGCCG
>JAEXPB010000385.1 GCA_023438965.1 Bacillota bacterium
CATGCTTTTCGCACGGGAGCTGAACACCCGGTCCCAGGCGCAAGGCGTCCAGGCCTATGTCGTCGATCCGGGGCTGGTCAAGACCGACATCGGCAACAAGGATACCGGCGGCCTGGTCAGCTGGATCTGGAATCTGCGCAAGCGGCAGGGCACGCCGCCGGAGGTGCCAGCCCGGACTTATGCCTTCCTGTGCGGCCAGGATAGTCCGCCAGCCGGCTTCTATTTCTACAACAGCCGTCCGACCGGCTACAGCCGGGCGGTCACCGACGCGAGCGCCCGTCGTTTGTTCGCCCTGAGCGAGCAATTATGCAGCATCAGCTACGGAGGTGCCGTATGAATGTCCTGATCACCGGCGCCAGCGGCGGCTTGGGCCGTTCGCTGGCCAACGAATGCGCCCGCCGCGGCTATCGCTTGTTCCTCACCGATGTCCGGGAAGATCGACTCGCTGCGCTGCAGACCGGCCTGGTACGCCAATACGGCGTCGATGTGGCCTATCAGGCCTGCGACCTGACCAGCGCGACTAGTGTGGAAGAAATGTTCGGCTTCATCGACCGGCACGGACTGCGCTTCGACATGCTGCTCAATGTGGCCGGCATCGATTATGAGGGCGGTTTCCTGACGGTCGATTGCCAGAAAGTCCTGGCTATCGTCGGTCTCGATGTCATGGCCACACTGCGTGTCACTCATGGCGTTCTGCAGCGGCGCCGGGCCGGTCATCGTTTTTACCTGCTCTTCGTCTCCAGCCTGGCTTCGCTCTGTCCGCTGCCCCTCAAGGCTACCGATGCCGCCTCCAAGCGCTTCCTGCTCGACTTTTCCATCGCGCTCAGCCAGGAGCTGAAGCCGCAGGATGTCCGCGTCATGGCGCTCTGCCCCGCCGGCTTGCCGACCACGCCCGAAGCCCTGCAGGGCATCGCCGCCCAGGGCTTCTGGGGCGCGATCACAACCAGCCGCTTGGAGCGGCTGGTCCGCCGGACCCTTGCCAATCTGCTGCGCGGCCGGAAAGTCTATATCCCCGGCGTCTGCAACAATGTCCTGTCCGCGCTGGGCAGGCTGGTCCCGCCGACCATCGGCTCTTCGGTGGTTTACAGCCGCTGGAAGCAGGCGCAGGCCAAGTGGCTGACCAACGCATAAATGAACAGCCGGATACGGCGTGTTAAGCGTTAGCCGTCACAAGCACGCCAGATAAAGGTTGGTAATATCGGTTTCGCTGACCGGGCAAGGATGGCAGCCGATGTCGAAATAATAACCGGTGAGGGCAATCCGCGTGGCCTGGGGAATCAGGTCGCGGGTCAGGCCGAAATCGCCGTAGCGGACGCTTAAGCCAATATCGTCCAGCAAGCGGCGGACCAGCGCCGGACACTGCGCGGCGCGCAGTGCGACCGGCTGACCGCTGAGTGTCGGATCGATGGCTGCCGCCAGATCTGCAAACCGATCCAGGTCTTTTTGATAGCTGAATTCCAGGACCTGCACCATGCAGGCGGCGACGCTTTCGCCGTGCGGCGCCCCACAGAGGCCGCTGACCGGCTGACCGAGCGAATGGGGCAGCGTCACGCCGATCCGGGCGATCGCCGAGCCGGCCAGCGTGCTGGCCCAGGCCAGATTCTCCCGGGCCGGGCGGTTCTGCCCGTCGGCTACGGCAGTCGGCAGCCAGCGGACGATCAGCTGCATCGCCTCGCGGGCGACCAGGCGGGTGTAGGCATTGGCCTGGAGGCTGATGAAGGATTCCAAAGCGTGTGCGAAAGCGTCGAAGCCGGTCGAGGCGGTCAGCCGCGGCGGCATCGACCGCATCAGGTCCGGAACGACGATCGCCGCGGCCGGATAAATCCGGTCGCTGACGATCGTGCTCTTTTCATGGATCAGCGGATTGTTGAAGACGGCGAACGGTGTCGCTTCCGAGCCGGTGCCGGCGGTGGTCGGGATGGCCAGCAACGGCAGGACCGGCTGCAGCGGACGGCGGACCGTGTGGTCTTTCCGTTCGGTATAGTCCCAGCAGTTGCCGGGATTGCCGACCAGAATGGCCACGCCTTTGCCGAAGTCGATCGCGCTGCCGCCGCCGGCGGCGACAACCAGATCGCAGCCGGCTGACCGGGCCGCTTCAGCCGCCCGATCGGCGACCAGGCAGCTCGGGTTGGGCTGGATGTCCGTCCATTTCAGGCAGCCGACGCCGGCAGCGCCCAGCAGGCCGACGATCTCGTCCGCCACGCCGTTGCGGTCCAGATAGGGATCGACCGCCAATAGCGCTTGCCGGCCCAGGCCGGCAGCCAGCGCGCCCAACTGGGCCAGGGATCCGCAACCGAAATGAATCGGCGGCAGGGAACACCGGAACATGTTATTCCAACTCCTTCAATTCGCCGGCCTTTTCGCGCGCATAAGCATCTTCCATGATGACCGCGGTAGCGGTCGCGCCGAAGCGCACGGCGCCGGCTTTGCGCACTTGCAGGGCGCTGTCCAGGGTCCGGACGCCGCCGGCGGCCTTGACCCGGACCTTGGCGCTGCAGGTGCGGCGCATCAGGGTCAGGTCTTCGATCGTCGCGCCGCCGGTGCCAAAGCCGGTGGAGGTCTTGACGAAATCGGCGCCAACCTGCTCGCAGATCTGGCAGGCCTTGACCTTCAGCTCATCGGTCAGATAGCAGTTTTCCAGAATGACCTTGACGATCACCTGCTGTTGGTGGGCGGTGGCGACCACCGCCTGGATGTCCGCCGCGACCGCGGCGAAATCGCCGGACAGCAGCCGGCCGATGTTCAGGACCATGTCCAGTTCGACGGCGCCGTCGCGGATGGCCTGCTCGGATTCAAAGACTTTCACGGCCGTCAGGTTCGACCCGTGCGGGAAGCCGATCACAGTCGTGACCAGGACATCCGAGCCGGCCAGGACTTCCTTGGCCAGGGCGACATCGCAGGGCTTGACGCAGACCGATGCGGTATCGTACTGCTTGGCGACCAGGCAGCCCTGGCGGACTTGCTCGGTGGTCAATTCGGGGCGGAGCAGCGAGTGATCGATCATTTTGGCGATTTGAGCGGCGTTCAGCATGGTTGACCTCCTTGAAGTTGGGTTCCGGAACCGGGGCGGTTTTGCCGCCGGCCGGCCAGAAAGGTAATGCTTGGATTTGTACCAAATGTATGATACATTTAGTATAAATTGATCCAGAGAAAAGT
>JAEXPB010000477.1 GCA_023438965.1 Bacillota bacterium
CCGATCACCCGCTTCAGCCTGGCGGCATATAATAACATGACCGCCCTGACCCGGTCGTCCGATCCCGCGCGTGCCTCAATCCCGTTTGACGCCTGCCGGAACGGTTTTGTCGTTGGCGAGGGCGCCGGCATCCTCGTATTGGAAAACCTGGAGCTGGCCCAAGCCCGCGGCGCGGAGATCATCTGCGAGGTTGTCGGATTCGGGGCTACCGCGGACGCTTATCATATCACGAGTCCGGATCCCGAAGGCAAAGGCGCCGCCCAGGCCATGGTCCTGGCTATGCAGGAGGCGGGCGCTGTGCCGTCGGACATCGACTATATCAACGCCCATGGCACCAGTACGCAGGCCAATGACCGGATCGAGACCCTGGCGGTCAAGCGGGCTTTCGGTGCTTCCGCCGGCCGGGTCGCGATCAGCTCGACCAAGTCGATGACCGGCCACCTGCTCGGAGCCGCCGGCGCGATTGAAGCCATAGCGACTGCCCTGGCGCTGCGCGATGGCATAATTCCGCCCACAATCGGCTATCAGGTGGCCGATCCGGACTGCGACCTGGATTATGTGCCCAACACCGCCCGGACAAAACCGGTACGGCTGGCCCTGTCCAATTCATTTGGCTTTGGCGGTCAAAACGGCGTCTTGTGCCTGAAAAAATGGTAACCAGAGCATTTCCGCCGGCAATGGAAAAGGCGCCCCTGCCGCGCCTTCTCCTGGAGGAAATGTGAGTCTTTATCCACACTGATTCAAACAGTATGAACCGCGATCTGGGGCAAGATCAATCGATGAACTTGCCGCTGGCTGCTTTCATGTTCAGTCCGAGTTTGGCCAGTTGGTTGTTCGTACGTTCATGTTCGGCCGGGCGCCGGACTTTTAAAGTGGTGGTCTTGATCAGTTCCTGCTCGGTCAGCACGAAGTATTTAATGGCCTTGTAAGGCGGCATCTGCAGGTTGATCTGCTTGAGCTGGTCCGCGAAATACTGGACCAGCGCTTTGTGGTCGTCCTTGAGGCCGGCTGGCAAATCGTCGGACGACAGCACCAGTTTGGCACAGATATCGACATTCTCATGGGATGAGGAATCACCCCAGATCAGGGACTCCTTGACGCCGGCAATGTGGTTGACCAGGAATTCAATCTCTTCCGGGAATGCCTTCTTGCCATTGGTCAGGACAATCATGGATTTGACGCGGCCGGTAATATGAATGCATTTCTTGTTGTCCAGGTAGCCGATGTCCCCGGTCCGGAACCAATGATCCGGCGTCATAACCTCGGCCGTAGCTTCCGGATTCTGGTAGTAGCCCAGCATGACACTGTCGCTGCGGGTGAGGATCTCGCCGATCGCGCCCGGTTCATCACTCGTGGTGTCAATGGCGGCTTCGACTCCGGCCAATGGCTGACCGACGCTGTTGTAAACTTGAAGCGCCCGGTTGCTGGCAGATATGACCGGAGAAGTCTCCGTCAATCCGTACCCGCAAAGGAACTCGATCCCGATTTCGTTGAAGAAACGGACGATTTCCGCGTCGATGGCCGCAGCGCCGCTCACGCAAAGATTCAAGCCGCCGCCGACCGCAGCGATGATCTGGTGGAACAGCTTGGCACGCAAGTCGATGCCCACCACCCGCAAGGCATTGGAAACTCTCCGCATGGTGTTGACCAGCTTGAGTTTGCCGGTTTTCTCCAGGGTCTTTTGAATCTGATGGTAAATATTCTCAAAAAGCAACGGTACGGCGAGGATGATGTTGATTTGCCATTCTTTCAGGTTTTGCGACAGGTAGCGCAGGCCGTCAGTGAAGCAGATGCAGCAGCCATATGCCTGCATCATGTACATACCGACTGTGTTTTCGAAGGTATGGTGGAGCGGCAATACCGAAAGCGTGCGCTGGCCGACCGGGATGTTGATCGTGCTGACCACCGCGTGGATGTTGTGGGTGATGTTCCGGTGGCAAAGCATGACACCCTTGGACATGGCAGTGGTGCCGGATGTGAAGAGCAGCGAACACATTACTTCCGGATCGATCGGCGCATCGACAAAACTGCGGTCGCCGGCCGCCAGGGCATCGTGTCCGATGCGGCTGATCTCGGCAAATTCACGGAAACGCGGATCGGCGGTTTGCAAGGCGGGGGTGACCACCCCGGGCTTCATGCAGATGAAATAGCGAATGCGAGAATTGCGGGCGGCTACAGCACAGGCGATTTCATGATGCGGACCATTATAGATAAAAGCATCGGCGCCGCCGCGTTCGGCCAAATTGATCACTTCCATTTCCGGCAATTGGCGGTCCAGCGGGACCGATACGCCGGTGCCGTTGACGACGGCATTGTGTGCAATCGCCCATTCGTAGCAGTTCGCACCGACGATGACGATATGCTTGCCGCTAAGGCCGAGCTTGATCAGTCCGGTGCCGAAATCGTCGATGGCAGCGGCATATTCGCGGTAAGTGCGGGTGATTTCCGGTCCGCCCGGTGCTTCATGATACAGATAAACCGGCAGGTCGGCGTAACGATTGGCGCAATCGCGAACCAGGTCGCGCAGGGTCTGGAAACGTGGACGATCGAAATATTTTTTCCCGGTGATAGTCTGCATGATTCGCCCTCCTGCCTGATATGGAGCCAATTTTATTTTGACAATCAAAGCATTTATATTCTATCATACTTTATAATCACTTGGCAACTGGCGAAAGCCTTTATTTTCAGGCGTTTCATCTCAGCCTGGCAAATATGTCGGTGCGCTGGCGCCAGAATGATCATACAATGTGCACAAATAATGAACTGATCATATGTGAAAGATGATGCAGCGCACGAATTGACGCTGCAGCGAAGCTCTGGTACGATAAGCCTGCAATCGTAAACGTTTGCATTAACCTGAACTACCGAACGGAGGGGATCATCATGTCGGAAACCAAAGCCAGGACCGCAGCACAAAAGTCAGAAAAGAGTACGGATTTAATCGATAATTTGGAGTCCGTAAACGTTGCCGGAATGCCTATTGCCGAACAAATTGATTTTTTGGTTAATCAGGGCCAGAAGGCGCTGGACGCCCTGCTGGGGATGAACCAGGAGCAGGTGGACGCCATCGTCAAGGCGATGTCCACGGCTGGACTGGCAAATTATATGGTCCTGGCCAAGGCTGCTGTCGAAGAGACCGGACGCGGTGTCTACGAAGACAAAATGACCAAGAATATATTCGCCACCGAATATGTATACCATAGCATCAAGAACGACAAGACTGTTGGCGTGATCAACGAAAACGATTATGAAGATTTCGTGGAAGTTGCGGAACCGGTCGGTGTGATTGCCGCGGTGACACCGGTGACCAATCCGACTTCGACGACGATGTTTAAATGCTT
>JAEXPB010000528.1 GCA_023438965.1 Bacillota bacterium
CGAGGAGGGCATCATTCTGGGCTTTGTCCATGCCGAACGGCTTCTCGCCCATGATGTGCTTGCCGGCCTCGATGGCGTCGATGTAAATCCGCTCATGGAGATTGTGCGGGACGGCGATGTAGACCGCCTCGATCTCCGGCAGGGCCAGCAGCTCTTTGTAATCAGCGAAGACATGCCGGATGGCCGGGCCGTTCTGCCGGAACCACTCCGTGTTGGCGGGATTGACATCACAGACGGCAATGATTTCCGGACGGGGAACATCGGCGGTCAAATGACACCAGCGGGCGGCGGCACTTGCAAATTCACGGCCCATCAGGCCGCAGCCGATGATGCCAAAGCGAACTGTACGCATATCAATTTCCTCAAACTTGCAAAAATATTTCGTTTTTTATTATAAATTCGGCAAAAACGAAAGTCAATGATCTGATAAAGAAAAATAATAATTAGTTAAAAGAAATAAAAAAGAAAATCAACAAAAAAGCTGCGAGGCGAAGCATGTGTGTCAATCGGTCTTTCTTGCTATTCGACCGCAATGATGCTAAAATCCGAGATTAATCATCGTCATGATCCGGACCGGTTGATGCCTTTCAGATGAACCAGGGAGTGTGCCATATGCCTGATATAAGCAATTTCCCGAAAAAGCATTTGATCCTGAACATCATCAACCACCTGGGCCCCATCAGCCGCACCAAGCTGATCGCGCTGACCGACTACCGTCCTGCCAGTGTCAGCGCCATCATCAAGGAGCTGCTGGATGACAAGCTGATCATCGAAACCGGATATTATTCGGCCGGCTATGGCCGCAATCGCATCATGCTGGAAATCAACAAGGCGCATTTATGCGCCATAGGCATCTCTTTCGTTGCCGAGCGGGTGACTTATATCGTCGCCCAGATTGACGGAACCATTCTCTGTCAGGACAGTGCCGTCATTGCGCCGGACTTGCCCAAAGAAGGGCTGATTCAGACGATTACAGCGCATGTGGATGAGCTGTTGCGACAATATCACGACAAAAACATGATTGGCATCGGGATCAGCGACCCCTTGTATGATCCAACGACTTACCGGCTGTCCAATTCACTGGTCAACAATTATACCCACTTCAACGATTGGGTCCATTTGCGCCTGAAGCCCAAGCTGGAAACGCTTTCCGGACTGCTGGTCGAAACCTACAGCGGCGTGGCCATGCCGGTCATGGCGGAACAGCGGTTTGGCGTGGCCAAAGGCGCGCAGAATTTCGTCTGCATCGAGCTTTCCAATGGCATCGGGGCTTCGCTCTGCTGCAATGGCCTGCCGGTTACCGGCGCCAATGGCGTGGCCGGCGAATTGGGCCATACGGTTATCGATTATCAAAATGCCGGCGCAAACCTTTGCTATTGCGGCAAACCTGGCTGCGTGGAAAATGGCACGGCATATCCGGCGCTGGCTGCGGCAATCAAAGCCGCTCTGGACCGGGGCGTCTTGTCGGTTCTGAATGCCGATCCGGACCATTCCCAGGGTATTACCGTGCAAGCCATCCGCCGGGCTTTGGACGAGGGCGACCGCCTGTGCATGTATTATGTCAAGGATATTGCCATTCGCCTGGGCGTTGCCATCTCCAATGTAGTCAACCTGCTCAATCCGGAACTGGTCGTGCTGTATGGCTTTATGCTGGAACTGGGTGATTTTTTCCTTCAGCATCTGGAGAATGCCCTGCGGGAGAATGTCGTCGCCCTCGCCGGCAATTTCAAGATTCGGACCTCGGCCGCTCTGGAAACCACCTTTCCGCTGGGGGCGGTAGCTGAAATTTTCTCTTCCTATTTTAAGCAGGATGATTATAAAAAGTGGATTTATCAGTTGCAGCCGGGCAACCTGGCGGAGCAGCCGGTAATCCAGGATAACCTGAACAAACCGGAGATGCAAGCATGAACCGCGCAGGCTCAGTGATCCGCCGGAAAATATGTTATTGGCTGTTGCAGAGTACTGGATATCAAACCGTATGCGCCGCGCTGACGGGCGACGTCAGACGCAGTGAATCGGTGAATACGACGGTCGGGGATGGCGTGTGCAGCTCGAAAACCTCGACGACATTGCCGGAAGACCTGAGCAGATCGCCTGGCACATAAAGGCTTGTCTGCGGTCCCGCGCTCCAGTAGCGGCCGATATTGAAGCCGTTGACGCGGACAAAGCCCTTCTCCCAGCCGGACGCGTCGAAATAAGTGTCTACGCCGGCGATGGCGTCGAAGACGCCCCTGTAAAACGCCGGACGTTCCGGTAAAGATACACCGGTATAAGCGTCGTAGGGAACGTCTGAATCCATCGGCAGGCAGCGAATCTCCCAGTTGAAGACACGGCGTCGCGAAATCGTGACCGCCTCGAGAATCCCCTTGCGGTCGATGATATCGCCGAAGCACACGCGTCCGCAGTTCTCCACCAGGATGTCCAGCCTGTCGCCTTCGCCAACCGCCACGCGGATCGGTTCGGATACACGGTCGCGCATATACCGGCCGATATAACGACCGTTCAGGTAAAGCACGGCGCGGTCGGCGAGTCCCCGCAGCTCGATGGGTTCCGGACCGATCCGCGGCCCATGCAGGGTCGTGCGGTAGAGGATGAAACCGTAGCCCTGCCCGAAATCCTCCATCGGACGGGGCGCGGCGCTGGAATGTCGCTCG
Source organism: Bacillota bacterium (assembly GCA_023438965.1). Taxonomy (GTDB): domain Bacteria; phylum Bacillota; class Clostridia; order Saccharofermentanales; family UBA5734; genus UBA8949. The sequence goes on from JAEXPB010000528.1 coordinate 2,655, forward strand.
GGCTGGATCGTATCGAGCCGGTCGAACAGATCACAGCGGTGCGTCAGCGGGACGGTGAGCGTCTGCACCGGATGCGGCGGTGCGATAGGCACGGGGCGGTTTCTGCAGGAATGCATCGAGCCGGTCGCGCGTGATGAAATACTTTTCCGATGGGATGCCGTCCTCGGAAACCATCGCGTCGACGTCGTAGCTGGTGACCAGCGGACGGTAGAGCACGGCGTGATCGTCCGGGCGCGGGGAATAGGTGCTGAAATTCGCGCCGTTCCAAAAGCCGAAGTTAGTACCGCCACAGAACATATAAGCGCAGATGCCGCCGCCCATCTCGAGCGCTTTCATAAAGCCGTCGGCTATGGGCGCGGGTTCGCGGTGGAAGAAGGTTTCGTCCCAGTGCGACGAGCGCCCATTCCAATATTCGCCGGCGAAGGGAAGCTGATCGGGCCGTTCGCTGCGCAGAATGGTGAAAGCCTCCTCGGTCTCGATACGGTAGTTGACGCCGGCCCAGAGTCCGTCCATCTGTCCGTATTTGGAATACGCGCCGCCCGCACCGTCGGTTGTGTACAGCGGCACATCCACCCCGAGCGCGCGGCAGGTGTCGCGGATGTGGTTCAGATAGGCCGTATCCGAGCCGTAGGAGCCGTATTCGTTCTCCACGCATATGGCGATCACACAGCCGCCGCGCGTGGACAGATGTGGCAGGTATTCTTCGGCGAGCCGCGCGGCCCACCGGTCGATCGCCGCCAGATAGCACTCGTCCGAGCAGCGCACTGCTGCGCGCGGGTCCCGCAGCAGCCACCACGGCAGTCCGCCGAAATCTGTTTCCGAGCAGATATATGGTCCCGGACGCAAGAGCACCTTCAGACCGTATTCCTCTACCAGCGTCAGAAACGCGTCCAGATCCAGCTCCCGTGCGAAGTCGTAGACGCCTTCCTCGCGTTCGTGACGGTTCCAGGCGACATAGGTTTGCAGAGCCGTAAGGCCGAAATCACGCATCAGCGCCAGCCTGCGCCGCCAGCCGCCCGGCAGCGTGCGAAAATAATGAAAATCGCCGCAGATAAGCGGAAATTCCTGCCCGTCCAGTTGGAGCTTATCCGGGTAAATTTCCAGACGTCCCATCAGTTAACCTCCCATATGAACCTGCTGGCCGTCGCATGTCGCGGCCGATCGGCATCTGACCACGATACCGGTATACAATTGGAACTCATCAATGTCAATCCGTGAAATGGTCATCCGAACCAGACTTCGATTGACAAATTCCCTCCAAAGAACTAGAGTTAATAATAACAAATTGGTAAATAATAAATCAATAAATCGTCGTATTGACCTGATATAAATACATATTTGTAAATAAATAACAAGCGTCGCCTGGCAGAAGGGTATGATTGAGAGAAGTATATGTTAGCGATTCAGAATGCAGTTCTGGTCATGCGCGACCATCTGGTACCGGAGGCCATCCTCCTGATCGAAGACGGCAAGATCAGCCGGTTCGGGGAGATGCGCCGCCTGCCGATCCCGGCGGGTTGTCCGACGCTGGATGCCCGGGGCGCTTTCGTCGGGCCGGGCCTGGTGGATATTCATACCCACGCCGATGGCCGCGTCTTGTTTGCCGATGATCCGATCGGCGTCGCCCGGCACCATCTGAGACATGGCGTGACCACGGTCTTGCCGGCTCTGTACTATAATCTGGATGCCCGGGGTTATGTCGAAGCCATCCAAACCCTAAAAACGGCCATGCAGGATAAAGCCGGCGCCAATATCGCCGGATTGTACATGGAGGGGCCGTATCTGAATCCGGAATTCGGCTGCGACCGGGAAGCCAATCCCTGGCAAGGGGCGGTCAATCGCAAGCAGTACGGACCCGTGATCGAAGCGGCCGGTGATTTGGCCAAAGTCTGGGCCCTGGCTCCGGAGCGGGAGAACATCCTGGAATTCGTGCTGGCCGTCAAAAAGCAAAATCCGGCGGCCGTCCTGGCCGTGGCGCATAGCGCGGCATCGCCGCAGCAGATCGAGGCGCTCCTGCCCTATGGCCTGAAGATTGGCACCCATCACACCAATGCGACGGGAGACCGGCCGAAATATCCGGAGTGCCGGGGGGTCTGTGTGGACGAGGCCGTGAACTACAATTCGGAAATCTATGCGGAACTGATCTGCGACAGCCGCGGCATCCATGTCGATCCTTACATGCTGCGCCTGGTGCGCAAGATCAAGGGGGACGACCGAATTATCCTGATTTCCGATGCTTACGTCAGTGACGGGCCCGTTCCGCCGGGATATGATGACGTATCGGACATCAACTTTGACCGGACGGGGGAAATCGCCGGCTCCAGGCTGACGCTGGATGTGGCGGGCCGGAACATGATGAAGCACACCGGCGCTTCCCTCGTCAATGTATTCCAATTTGCCTCCTATAATCCGGCCCGGGCGGTCGGTTTCCTGGACCGGGGCGAGATCGCTTTGGGCAAACGGGCCGATCTGGTGC
>JAEXPB010000028.1 GCA_023438965.1 Bacillota bacterium
CCGGCTGCCACACCATCGGCGATTCGGCGGACGATGGCGCTGCCGACGATCAGGGCATCCCAGTCAGGGGCCAGCCGGCGGACCTGTTCCGGCGTGGATATGCCAAAGCCCAGCGCGCGCGGCCGGCTGGTCGCCCTGGCCAGCTGCCGGCTGTATGCCGCCAGGTCAGCCTGGAAATCGGCTCGCTCGCCGGTCACGCCCAGCGCAGCGACACAGTAGAGGAAGCCGCGCGCGCCGTCGACCAGACGGGGCAGCCGGTCGCCGGAGAGCGGCGTGACCAGGCGGGTCAGAATCACATCGGCAGCATCGGCGGCCGGTGCCACCGCTCCCTGCTCTTCCAACGGCAAATCGGGCACAATGACCCCATCGACGCCGACCTGACGGCAGCGCTCAAAAAACCTGGCAATACCCTGTTTGTAAATTGTATTGAAATAAAGCAACAGAAGCAGAGGTGCCTCCGTACTGCGGCGCAGCTCGGCCACCAGGTTGAAAACGTGCTCCAGTCGGGTGCCGCCGGCCAGGGACCGCGCGTCAGCGGCCATGATCACCGGGCCATCGGCGCTGGGATCGGAAAAGGGCACACCGATCTCCAGAATGTCGGCGCCATTGGCGAGCATGGCCAGTGCCATTTCGCGGGTTGTCGCCAAGTCGGGATCGCCGGCCACCAGAAAAGGGATCAGGGCTTTGCGCTTTTGTTGGCTCAGGCGGGCCAGGCAGGTTTCAATGCGGTTGGTCGCCGGTGCGAATTGTTCAGGCATGGGGCTCCGCCTCCTTTCTTGTCGTTTGCGATGCGGGCACCGATTGGCGCGCCCGCTGCCAGGCCTGGATCGAGGCCACATCCTTGTCGCCGCGCCCGGAAAGAGTGACAACCACCGGCTCGTTGGCGGCCCATTCGCCGTCAGCGGCCAGCCGGCGCAGCAGAGCCAGGGCATGGGCGCTTTCGATCGCCGGGATGATGCCTTCGAGACGGGCCAGCCAGGTGAAGGCATCAACCGCTTCGCGGTCGGTGACGGCGAAATACCTGGCCCGCTTGATTTCCTGCAGGTAGACATGCTCGGGGCCGATGCCCGGATAATCGAGGCCGGCGGAAATGGAGTAGACCGGCTTGATCTGCCCATCGTCATCCTGCAGGAAAAGCGAATGCATGCCGTGGAACACACCCAGGCTGCCGCCGGTCATGGTGGCGGCATGCCGGCCGGTTTCCAGGCCCTCGCCGGCGGCTTCGGCGCCATACAGGCGGATGTCCTGGTCGCGGAGGAAAGGATAGAAGGTGCCCATCGCATTGCTGCCGCCACCAACACAGGCAATCAGCGCGGCTGGCAGACGGCCGGTCTTTTCCAGCATCTGGCTGCGGATTTCATCGCCGATGACGCGCTGGAAATCCCGCACGATCATCGGATAGGGATGCGGTCCCATGGTGGAACCGATGACATAAAAAGTATCGTCCGCCCGGCGCGACCACTCGCGCATCGCTTCGCTGGTTGCATCCTTGAGCGTGGCGGTACCGCTGCGGACGGCATGGACGCGGGTGCCCAGGAGCTCCATCCGATAAACATTCAACGCCTGGCGCTCGGTGTCCTCGGCGCCCATGAACACGTCACAGGATAAACCGAAAAGAGCAGCGACCGTCGCGGTGGCCACACCATGCTGGCCGGCGCCGGTCTCAGCGATCAGGTGCGTTTTGCCCATGCGGCGTGCCAGCAGGACTTGGCCGAGGACATTGTTGATTTTATGGGCGCCGGTATGGTTGAGATCTTCGCGTTTAAGATAGACTGGGAGTCCCAGTTCGGCGCTGACCCGTTCTGCTTTGTACAAGAGCGACGGCCGTCCGGCATAATCCCGTAACAGGCGACGGTACTCATCCATGAATTCAGGATCGCTCCGGGCCTCGCCGTAGGCTTGTATCAGTTCAGTCAGCGCGGGCATCAGCGTCTCGGCGGCATACTGGCCGCCGTAGGCACCAAAACGGCCCCGTTCGTCCGGCAAATCACCGGGGTTAATTGGTTTTGAATCAGTCATGGCTGAATCCTCCGTTGGATGATCAGATAGGCGAATCGCCGGGTTGCTATCCGGACTGCCGTCTTGGATGGCGCCGGGATCAGCAGATTGGCCGGCGCGGGCGGCTTGACAAAAGGCCATGATCCTGGCCGGATCTTTCTGACCGCCCGTTTCCACACCGCTGCTGCAGTCGATGGCCAACAGGTCCAGCTGCTGCAAGGCAGCACCGACATTTCCCGCATCCAGGCCACCGGCCAGGATGACCGGATAATGCCGGCAGAATTCCCGGAAGACCGGCCAAGCGAAAATTTGTCCGGTTCCGCCTGTCTGCCCGGCGCGGCAGCTATCCAGCAGCCAGGCATCCGGCAGAGACCTGCTCAACTTCGCGTTTTGATCCGCATCCGCGCGAAACCGGCGGATGGTTCGTTCTGCTTCAGCCAACGCGGTCTCGGCCGGCTGATCGAGCGGAACGGGCAGACGCTGCCAGATTGCCGTGCCGGGCGGCAGTTGACTGCGCAGGCGGGCGATCCGGTCGGGGATAGCCGGTCCATGAATTTGGACGACGGATATTCCGGTCAGCCGGGCGATGGCCATGATCTGCGCATTCGATTCGTCAACGAAAACACCGACAGCCTGGATGCCGGGCTCGAGCAGACGGATCAGTCCGGCTGCCGTGGCCGGTTCCACCCGGCGCCGGCTTGGTGCGAAGACAAATCCGGCATAATCGGCCTTGGCGGCATTGACGGCCAGGCAGTCTTCTGACCGGGACAGGCCGCAGATCTTGATCCGGACCACACGGCCAGTCATCGCGGCAGATCCCGGAACAAGTCCTGCAGGCTGGACTGGACGGCGGTTGCGGAACCGGCGGCCCGCATCAGGGTTTCGCCGATCAGGACAGCCTGGGCACCGGCCCGGTAGATGCGCGCCAGATCCCTGGCTGTGGCAATGCCGCTTTCGGCAACGATGATCCGGTCGGCCGGGATCAATCCGGCCAGGCGTTCGGTAGTGCCAAGATCGACAGTGAAAGTATGCAAGTCTCGATTATTGATGCCGATGATCCGGGCGCCGACCGCCAGCGCACGGATCAGCTCGTTCAGATCATGGACCTCAACCAGGGCGTCCAGGCCGCACGCGCAGGCGATTTTCAGAAATTCGGCCAGATCCTGGTCATCGAGCAGGGAACAAATGAGCAGGACGGCGGAAGCGCCGAGCAGGCGCGCTTCGTAAATCTGACCCGGCTCGATGACAAAGTCCTTGCGCAGGATCGGCAGGGGCACGGTCTTCCGGACCGCCAGCAGGTCGCGGTCCGAGCCCAGGAAGTAATCTTCCTCGGTCAGCACGGATACCGCCTGGACACCGGCCGCCTGATAGGCGGCCGCCTGCCGGTCCGGTTGGAAGTCCGGCTGAATGACGCCCTTGGACGGCGAGGCTTTCTTGATTTCCGCGATGACGGCAAGGCTCTTCGGTTGCCGGAGCACCGCGGCGAATGCCGGCACTGCCGGCAGTTTGCCGGATTGCCGGCCGGATTGAAGCTGCTCAAGCAGGTATTCGACCGGCAGGTTGGCGCGGCGCACGGCCAGCCGCTGCTGCTTGCGGGCGACGATCTGGTCGAGGATGGTTTGGGTCTGGCGTATTGCCATCATGCTGATTCACCAGCTTTCTGCTGGCTGCGGAACCGGCGAAGCTGGTCCAGCTTGCGCCGGGCGGCGCCGCTGTCGATGGACTGCCGGGCCAGCTCGACGCCGGCTATGATGGTCGGGGCGATACCGGCAACGTAGAGGGTGGCCGCGGCGTTGAGCAGGACGATGTCGCGGGGGGCGCCGGCCTGACCATCGAGGATCGCTTCGACCAGCCGGGCGTTCTCTGCCGGCGTACCGCCGCTGACCCTGTCCAGGGCCGCGCGCTGGAGACCGAAATCTTCCGGCGCAAATTCGCCGTGACTGATCATACCGTCTTTCAACTCGTAATAATCGGTCGGGCCGGCCAGGCTGATTTCGTCGGTATGGTCGCGTCCAGCCACGACCAGTGCCCGGCAGACGCCGAGTTCGCGCAGCGTTTCGCACATGAATGGCAGCAGACGGACATCGCTTACGCCGACCAGCATGCCGGTCGCGCCGGCGGGATTGGCTAAAGGCCCGAGCAGGTTGAACAAGGACCGGACACCCAGCTGACGGCGGACCGGCCCGGCATGCCGCATCGCCGGATGGTAGGTTGGCGCGAAGAGAAAAGCAAAGCCGTTTTCTTCCAGGCATTGTTCGGCTTCCTGCGGTGTCAGGGAAAGATCGAGTCCCAGGGCTTCAAACAAGTCGGCGCTGCCGGATTTGCTGGACACCGAACGGTTGCCGTGCTTGGCGACGCAAGCGCCGGCACCGGCAGCCACCAGGGCGGCTGTGGAAGAAATGTTGAAGGTGCCGGTGCAGTCGCCGCCGGTACCGACCGGATCGACGCAGCCGGCAACCCGCGGATGGATCCGGTTGGCCGCCGCCAGCAGGGAACGGACAC
>JAEXPB010000052.1 GCA_023438965.1 Bacillota bacterium
GCACCATGCTGATTAAAGGCTCCAAAGGGCAAGGGGCTGTCCCAAAAGTAAAATCTGAGATGGCCCCTAAGCATGTGACGATCGCCGTTGGCTATGGTAAACTGAAGACTGTAGATAAAACGCCGGATGGCAAGGAAGGAAAGCTAACCATGCAAGAGGATTTTTTGCTCACGACCAAGCTGGCCCGGCAGCTGTATCACGACTGCGCTGCGCGGCTGCCGCTGATCGATTACCATAATCATCTGTCGGTAACCGACCTGGCAGCCAACCGTCAATACGGCGATCTGGCCGAAATGTGGCTGCTGAGCGATCCTTACAAGCATCGGGCGATGCGGATTTGCGGCATCGACGAGCAGTTCATTACCGGCGAAGCGGATCCTTATGCCAAATTCCAAGCCTGGTGCTCGATCTATCCCGATCTGATCGGCAATCCGCTTTACCATTGGTCGGCCATCGAGCTGGAACGATTCTTCGGCATCACCCTGCCGATCAACGCCCGGAATGCGGCGGAGATCTGGCAAACGACCAACGCCTTGCTGACCCGGCCGGAATTCAAGGCCCAGGGGTTGCTGGAACGCTTTGCGGTGGCCTATTTTTCACCTTGCACGCCGATAGCCGGCGATCTGTCACCCTTTGCATCATTTCAGCATATCGTGCCATCGCTGCGCTGCGACGACCTGCTGCCGCTATCCGCCGATGTGATCCATCAACTGGCTGTCTGCACCGGGATCCGCATTGATTCTCTCGACCGGCTGCTGGCCGCGCTGACCAGGCGCCTGGATTGCTTCCAGGCCGCCGGCTGCCGATTCGCCGATCACGCCCTGGATAATGGCTTTATCTATGTACGGGACGACGGCAATAATGAAACCCGCCTGCAGAAGATGATTCAGGGCGGCGCCTGCGATGAGTCCGACCGCCGGCAACTGATATCCCTGGTTTTGCGGTGGCTCGGTCAGGAATATGCCCGGCGACGCTGGGTCATGCAGCTCCATATCGGCGCCCTGCGCAACACCAGCACCCGATTGCGGGCGGCTGCCGGTCCGGCCGGCGGGTTTGCCGGCATCGGCAGCGTCGACATCATCGCGCTGACCGGATTGCTGGACGACATCGAGCAGGGCGATGCCGGTCTGCCGCGCGTGGTCCTGTTCAACATCAATCCGACTGACAATGCGGCTTTGTCCATTCTCAGCGGTTCGTATTGTTCCGACGGCCGGCGCGGCAAAGTCCAGCAAGGCCCGGCCTGGTGGTGGTGCGACCATTTGCACGGCATGCGGGATTTGCTGGAAAGCATCAGCGCGTATGGCATGCTGTCGGCCTTCATCGGCATGACGACCGACTCGCGGAGCATCCTCTCCCTGGTTCGGCATGACTATTTCCGCCGGACACTGTGTGGCTGGATCGGCGAAAAAGCAGCCCGGGGCGAGTTCCCGAACGAGTGGGAAACGCTGGCCCATCTGGTTTCGTCCATTTGTTTCGGCAATGCCCGGGCGATTCTGGCCGAATCGGGCTGGCAGCTGCCGGCCAACACCACGCACTAATTCAGACCGCCACAATCAAACGCAAAGGAGTGCCTAAAGATGAATGATGAATATTTTAATGGTAAAGTAGCCGTTGTAACCGGAGCCGGCGGTACGTTGTGTTCGGAAATCGCGATCGATCTGGCGATCAAAGGCGCCAAAGTGGTGCTGATCGGCCGCACGGCTGACAAGCTGCAAACCGTAGCCGACAAAATCGAAGCCCAGGGCGGCATCTCCCGGGTTGCCGCCTGTGATGTCACCGATGAGGCTGGCTTGACGCAGCTGGCTGCGGACATCCAGACGCAATGGGGACCGTGCCGCTTCCTGATCAACGGTGCCGGCGGCAACAACAGCAAAGCCATGACCACGAATACGGCCTATGACCCGGCCGAAATAGCACCAGAAAAACCAGCCGATCTGTTGGGTTTCTTTGACCTGGACCTGACGATCTTCGAGAGCGTCATCAAGATCAACACCCTGGGCACCGTGATCCCGTCCCGTGTCTTCGGCAAGCAAATGGCGGCCAACGGCGGCGGCGCGATCGTCAATTTCGCCTCCATGAACAGCTATTGCCCGCTGACCCGGGTGCCGGCCTATGCCATGAGCAAAGCTGCTGTCGTCAATCTGACGCAATGGATGGCCGCTTATTTCGCGCCGGCCGGCATTCGGATCAATGCCGTGGCTCCCGGCTTCTTTGTCAATGAGCGCAGCGTCAAATTCCTCGGTACGCCGGAATCCGGCTTGACGCCGCGGGGAACCAGCGTGATCAATCATACGCCGATGGCCCGCTTTGGCGAGGCGAAGGACTTGCTGGGCTGCGTGGCCTGGCTGCTGGACGACCGGGCTTCATCCTTTATAACCGGCATCACGGTTCCGGTCGACGGTGGCTTCCTCACGCGCAGCGGGGTTTGAACGGCGCAACCGGCGACACTATGGATAATGGGTCTTGGTTAACACCGCGTGACTCTATTGTGCAGCAGGGACAGGCGAAGACCGGTGTTTTACATGGTCAATGACGATAAGGGAACAACATTCACGCCATCCGGCCGGCGATGGGCAAATC